>NZ_JAKVCI010000050.1:0-3979 GCF_022447305.1 Prochlorococcus sp. ALOHA_ZT_50
CTAATATTGAAGTATAACTACGATCTTGAATCCTTATTTAATAATATTCAATACAAATATTTGATTGCTTTAAATATAGTTTCTATATTTTTAGGCCTCCCATTATCAATTATTTTTGATTTTATCTTATTAAAAATTATTGGCTTAAATTATGTTTTATTCTTTTCTCCTGCTTTAACCATTTTAAGTGTAATTCAAGTTCTTATTCTGAGGAAAATTAAATTTAAATTTTCTAGAAATATATTATTTTTAAAAAAACCAGAAAAAAATAATCTTTATAAATTTTTTGACAATATTACTTTTAAATCTTTTTATATTTTAATCATTAGATCTTTCCCAATTCTCCCTCATGTTTTGGGTAGCTATATTATTGCCTCGTCAAAAATCAAAAAGAAAGTTATTCTAATAAACACATTTTTTGGATCATTTTTTTACTATGTTTTCCTTTATCTAATAATAGGTAATGTTTAGTGAAATTTATTTTTCCCAAAAGGGGTCTGTAGTTAAAGAAACCTGTAACGTACATTTTTTATTATTTTTAATTTCACTTATACAAGCCCTTACTGTTTCACCATTTACATCTATTTCACAGGCTCCACAACTTCCTGTGAGGCAGCCAGTAGGGATTTCTAAACCTGCTTTTTCAGCAGAAGAAAACCAGTCATCACCATCTGAAACAAATGTTTCTTTATTGTTTGGCCATATTACTTTTATATTTTTTGTTTCTTTCAACTTAAAAATGATTTGAGATTTAAATGTTTGTGGAATTCATTCGCAAGATTATCAATAATGGATTGTCTCTTCTCTTTATAAGATATTGATTTTTTATTTAATATTGGTAGATTTTTACTCTTCCTTATTAAATTAATATATTGCTCTCTCCAACTGTCATTTTCAAAGATCCCATGAATGTATGTTCCTGCAATAGTTCCTCCTTTATTATTTTCTTTGTACCAACCAAGATCTGAATCTTCAAAAATAGGATTAATCTTTAATGAACTTTGGATGTCATCTAATACAGTTTGACCATTATGAATTTCAAATCCATTAATTTCTGATTGGCATGGCCATATAGATTTAGAGTTGATTTGACGTGTTAATTTTTTTTTAAAGAAAGTCGTTTTTAATGGTAGTAATCCAATACCTTTAATTTTTTGTTCAGAATAATTTTTGGAACCCTCTTTAAAATAAGGATCTTCAAGTGTAGTCCCTAACATTTGTAAACCTCCACATATTCCAATAATATTTCCTTCGTTATTTGAATAGTCCCTTATATCCTGAGATAAGCCAGAATTTTCAAGAAATATTTGATCTTTAATCGTTTGTTTACTGCCCGGCAGAATAATGAAGTCATACTTACTTAGGTTTTGTGATTTTCTAATCCATTCAATTAATATTGTTTCTTCATTTTCTAGTGGATCAAAATCCGAGAAGTTACTAATAGATGGTAATTTTATAATTCCAACTTTGATTTCAGGATTTTTAGAAAGTGATTTTTTTTCTATTAAATCTAAAGAATCCTCTGGAGGAAATGAATCATTTAACCATGGAATAATTCCAATAACAGGGATTTGAGTCTTATTCTCTATCCATTTTTTCCCATCTTCAAATAATGAAAGGTCTCCTCTGAATCTATTTATAATAATTCCCTTAATAAGCTTCTTTTCTTCAGGCTTCATTAATTCAAGAGTACCAATTATTTGTGCAAATACGCCTCCCCTTTCAATATCAGTAACCAAAATGCAATTTGCATTTAAATACTTAGCAACTCTTAAATTAGTCAGATCTCTATGAATTAAATTCATCTCTACCGGACTTCCAGCCCCTTCGATAATTAAACGGCAATTCGGATTCCGTTCGTAAATAGACTTTAAACTTTTTTTAATTACTTCCCAGCCTGGAATAAACCAATCTTTATAGTAATTTTGTGCGGTTGTGGTCCCTATGCTTTTGCCAAGGTGAATCACCTCGCTTATTGAGTTTCCTTGTGGTTTTAATAAAATGGGATTCATCTCTGCAGAGGGATTAATACCACAAGCAAAAGCTTGAAGTGCTTGTGAATATGCCATCTCTCCACCTTCCCAATCAACCCAAGCGTTGTTACTCATATTTTGTCCTTTAAAAGGTATTGGTTCTTCTCCTAAATTTTTAAGAATCCTGCAAATAGCAGTAACTGTTAACGATTTCCCTGCTCCACTGGAAGTGCCTAGGACCATTATTGGTTTCTTTATTTCATGTAATTTTGCTTCTAACTCCATTAGTAATTTATATTAATTTTAAAATTTATTAATTATTAAATTGAATTATAATTTGGTAAAAAATTTGTGTTAATTCTAGCCTCTGCTTCTCAATCTAGAAAGAAATTACTAGAAAATTGTCAAATCGAATTTATCCAAATATCAAGTGACTTTGATGAAACTACTATTCAAGAAAAGAATATATTTAATTTAGCTTTGGAATTATCTTTTCAAAAGGCTAATAGTTTATCTGAAAATATTCAAAACATATCATTGCCCGAAGAATTTAATTATGGTCCTTTGGAAATACTTGGGTGCGATTCAATTTTTGAATTTAAAGGAGAAGCTTATGGAAAACCATCTAATAAAGAGGAGGCATTTATTAGATGGAAAAAAATGTCTGGAGAATTTGGATTTTTACATACTGGTCATACTCTAATAATTGGGAATTTTGATTCAACTTCCAAAATTTTTAAAATCACTGAAATAATAAAAAAAACAGTAAGTTCAAGAGTTTATTTTTCTAATTTGGAAGATTGGGAAATCAAGAGTTATGTAGATACAAATGAACCTTTATATTGCGCCGGAGGATTTGCCTTGGAAGGTATAGGCGGTAAATATATAGAAAAAATAGAGGGTTGTTTCAGTAATGTAATGGGTTTAAGTTTGCCATGGCTCAGAGAAAATTTATATAGATAATAAAATTGAGCAAAAAAAAACCCTATCTAAAGATAGGGCTTTTTTAGTTGAGATAGAAATTAATCTAAATCAGGCATTTCTAGAGCTGGTTCACTCTTTCTGTCGATTCCTTTTTCGAAACCAGCAGCGGCTGCTCTAGCACGTCCAGCATGCCAAAGGTGACCGATGAATGTAAACCATCCTAGGAAGAATTGAGCTGCAGCTAACCATTGTCTTAAGTTAACGAAGTTAACAGCATTAGGCTCTGTAATGATTCCACCAACAGAGTTGATAGAAGCGTTAGGAGCATGAGTCATATATTCAGCAGCTCTTCTTACCTGCCAAGGCTGAATATCATTTTGGATTTTCTCAAGGCTCAATCCGTTAGGTCCTCTTAAAGGCTCTAACCATGGACCTCTGAAATCCCAAAATCTCATTGTTTCACCACCAAATATAATTTCACCAGTAGGAGATCTCATGAGATACTTACCTAGACCTGTTGGTCCCATTGTTGAACCTACGTTAGCTCCAATTCTTTGATCTCTCACTAGGAAAGTAAAGCTTTGAGCCTGTGAAGCTTCAGCATTTGTTGGACCATAAAACTCTGAAGGGTAAGCAGTGTTGTTAAACCAGATGAATGTTGAAGCAATAAAACTTGCTACACAAATTCCACCAAGAGCATAACTTAATAGTCCTTCACCATTCCAGATGAATGCTCTTCTTGCCCATCCAAAAGGTTTGGTAAAGATATGGAATATTCCTCCAATAATTGCAGTAATACCCACATAAACATGTCCACCAACAATATCTTCAATGGAGTTAACACCGATTATTGAACCAGCTCCTCCCCATGGAGATCTGAATAAATAACCAAGAATGACTCTTGGATCTAAAGTTGGGTTTACAAGTCTGACTTCACCACCACCAGGTGCCCATGTGTCATAAGCCCCTCCAATGAACATCCAATCAAAAACGAAAAATAATGCACCAACTCCTAATACTATTAGGTGATAACCCAAGATATTAGTCATTTGATTCTTATCTCTCCAATCTGTTGAAAAGAA
>NZ_JAKVCI010000051.1:0-3790 GCF_022447305.1 Prochlorococcus sp. ALOHA_ZT_50
CCTGGTCCTCAAACTGAATTGTTTTCCAAGGACTGCTATCACCCATCTTTACTCCTGTAGATGAACAACTGCTCAATACAAAACAAAGAAGAACTGATAAAAAGAGATTAGGAATACTAGTAAAAATTTTTTTCATTTATATATATTAATGCAAAGAGTACAAAGAAAGGAACATAGCAGCAGCAAACGCCAACCCTCCAAAAATCAATATATTTTTTTGTCCAGGAGGTAAACTATTAAATCCAAATCCATAAACTAAATTCTCTTCAAATCCACTAGGTTTTGCTCTAGATCCAATATCCTTATAAAAATTTTTACCGGCTCGACAAACAGGGCAAGCAAAAGTATTCCCATCCAACTCTGAAAAAGGCGTATTTTTAGGTATGTTTAATTTTTTATTTCCTTCAGACGGATCATAAATGTATCCACAACTTCTACATTCGAATCTATTTTGTTCTAAATTAAGGACAGGTTGTTCAACATTTACTCCTGAGGAGTTTTCAGAAAGTTTTTCTTTCTCAAAGTCTTCAACTATTTTGTTTTCCTCAGAGGCTGGTTGAATGTTTTCACTCACGGTTTATTATTGTTCTTTAAGAACTTTAAAAGATTTTGCTTAATTAAGCGACTTTTATTCAAAATTAATTTTTTAAGATGTTTTTATTAACTGGCTATGAATATTTTTTAGGTTTCCTTCTAATTGCCGCAGCTGTTCCAGTATTAGCTCTAGTTACTAATCTCATCGTTGCCCCAAAAGGCAGAACAGGGGAAAGAAAACTTACATATGAATCTGGAATGGAGCCTATAGGAGGAGCATGGATTCAATTTAATATTCGTTATTACATGTTTGCCTTGGTTTTCGTTATATTTGATGTTGAGACAGTATTCCTTTATCCTTGGGCTGTTGCCTTCAATAGATTAGGCTTATTAGCTTTTATTGAGGCTTTAATTTTCATTGCAATACTTGTTATCGCTCTGGCATACGCATGGAGAAAAGGTGCTTTAGAATGGAGTTAAAAAATTGAATCCACAATTATCCCCAAAAGCAATAAGAGAAATCCGAGAAGGAACTTGCAATCCTCTTGGTGCACCCCAAGTTACTACAGATTTAAGCGAAAATATTATATTGACAAGTTTAGACGATCTTCATAATTGGGCTAGACTAAGCAGTCTATGGCCTCTCTTGTACGGAACAGCTTGTTGTTTTATAGAATTTGCTGCCTTAATCGGATCTAGATTTGATTTTGATAGATTTGGATTAGTACCTAGAAGCTCGCCAAGGCAAGCAGATTTGCTAATAGTTGCAGGAACAGTAACTATGAAGATGGCTCCAGCCCTAGTGAGACTTTATGAACAAATGCCTGAACCAAAATATGTTATTGCGATGGGTGCTTGCACAATCACAGGGGGAATGTTCAGCGCAGATTCTACAACTGCTGTAAGAGGTGTTGATAAATTGATTCCAGTTGATTTATACCTTCCAGGATGCCCACCAAGACCAGAAGCAATTTTTGATGCTGTAATTAAATTAAGAAAAAAAGTTGGTAATGAATCAATTTTAGAGCGCACAAAAACAGAGCAAACTCACAGATACATAACATCTGATCATGAAATGAATCTTGTTTTCTCAGAAAATACAGGTGAATATCTAAACAAAACTTCAGCTAACGTAATTCCCCCCTCCAAAAAAGAAAAAATAACCGAATTACCTGAAAATACCGAAAAAACTGAAATTATTAATTCTGTAGAAGATTAATGGAAAAAGACGGTTTAGCCAAATCCTCAGATACTTCAATAGAAAAAGAAGGGTTTATAAGCCAATCTTTGTCTAAAGATGGAATTCCAAATCAATCTTTATCTGATGATCACATAGGAATTGAAAACATTTCTGTGGAACCTAACAAATTATATGAAGCAGTATCTGCCTTAAGAAATTACGGTTTCAACTATCTCCAATGTCAAGGAGGATATGATGAGGGACCAGGCAAAAATCTTGTTAGTTTCTACCATTTTATAACTGTTGATGATTTACAAAAAATCGAAAAAATTAAAGAAGTCAGATTAAAAGTTTTCTTAAAAAGAGATTCTGATTTATCAATCCCTAGTTTGTATAAAATTTTTAAAGGAAGTGATTGGCAAGAAAGAGAAACTTTTGATATGTATGGAATAAATTTTATTGATCATCCCAATCCCAAAAGACTATTAATGCCTGAAGATTGGAGAGGATGGCCATTACGAAAAGATTATATTCAGCCAGATTTCTATGAACTTCAAGATGCTTATTAGTTTAATTTTTTTAATTTGCGGTAAATAAACATAACTGCTCTTGCTAGTCTCCTTGGATCATGTCTAAGAGTTGGAGTTATTCTTTTTGAATATAATGGTGCTTGCAAAACATAATAACCCTCAGATAATAATTTTTCTTTATTACATTGGACAGGCTCTGCCCCTCTACTTTCGTAATAGTCTACTAATGGAGACTTTTCAAATTGAATCTGAGATAAGATTGAGTTAAAAATTCGAGTATTAACTCCAAAATTTGATAATTGTTTTTCTATTGCTTTGATATGTTGATAGACATCAAGTCCATCTGTTTCTCCAGGCTGAGTCATCAAATTACTTATATAAATTTTAGGAGCATTACTTTGCAATAAGGCATCTACTATCTCTGGTACTAAAAGATTAGGCAATAAAGAAGTGTATAGACTACCTGGGCCAAGAACAATTAAATCAGCTTCTTTTATAGATTCAAGAGCACTTGGAAGAGCTGAAGGATTTTCTGGTAGGTAACCAATCCTCGAAATTAATTTTTTAGATTTACTGATCTTGCTTTCACCAAAAATTTTTTCACCATCTTCTAATTCGGCCCATAACATAACATCAATATTTGTTGCAGGTAAAACTTGACCTTGTACCGCCAAAACCTTACTAGAGGCTTGAACTGCTTTTTCTAAACTGCCTGTAATTGTTGTTAAAGCTGACAAGAATAGATTTCCAAAACTATGACCTTCCAGACCACTTCCCCCTGAAAATCTGTACTGAAATAATCTAGTTAAAGTAGGTTCTTCGTTTGATAAGGCTGCCAAACAATTTCTAATATCTCCTGGAGGTTGCACACCTAATTGTTTTCTGAGAATTCCACTACTTCCACCATCATCGGATACAGTTACGATTGCTGTAATATTACTACTGTAATTTTTTAAGCCTTTCAGTAAGGTAGATAAGCCTGTACCTCCCCCAATTGCAACAATATTTGGACCTCTGTTTAATTTACTTTTAACTCTTAATGCATCAACTAAAAATGTATTTTTTTCTGGAACAAGCGCTTTTTGAATAGAATTAATACTTCTATTTTGTCCAATCCCAATTAATAATAGTCCAATAACAAAAATCAATGGTCCCATTAATGAAACAGGCAAAATACTTGTTAAACCTGTCATTACCCCAAAAAAGATTTCAATAAGCCAATAGAGCGGTCTTAAATTTGTCCAAATTACCAAGCCTAATAATGTAGTCAAAAATCCTATCGCAGATGTAAGCATCCATCTTTTTATTACCAATCCTGGCAAAAGCCAACTCAAAATTCTTAAGATTTTGTTCAACAAGACAAAATTAGACTTTTTAAAATTTTTATAGTGCCCTCTTATTCTTTTTTTACCCTTATTCATTTAAAAACCTCTTAAATTATTTTTCTCAAATAAAAAACTATATGAGTTCATTATAAATCAAATTCATACATCCTTTTTTTATTTCAAAAAATAGGCAAAATGAAATATATAAATGTTTTTTATAT
>NZ_JAKVCI010000052.1:0-3558 GCF_022447305.1 Prochlorococcus sp. ALOHA_ZT_50
ATTTACATGAAAATTTAGACCAAATTATGGTGCTCGTGTCTAACTAAAAGTGTAATTGACCAATCACAGGGCTTGTTACAAATTTTTGGTCACGTGACCAAATTTCCTGGCTCCTGATTGGTCGCGGCTATGGCACTTTCCAAATATAATATACTACATAATTTTGGGTACATTATTGGAAAGTTTCATTATAATAATATCATCAATTCTTGGCATGACATTATCGCAACTTAAAACATTATTATATTTTGCTTTCAAATTATACCCATATTATCGCAATGTATAAATGCTTCCCGGGTGTACATTGCGATAATATGGATATGATTTGAAAGTAAAATATAAGAAAGTTATAAGTTGCAATAATGTCATGCAAAACATTATCGCAACTTATAACATTCTTATATTTTACTTTCACATTATAACCATATTATCGCAATGTATAAATGCTTCGCGGGTGTACATTGCGATAATATGGGCATAATTTAAAAGCAAAATATAAGCATGTTATAAGTTGCAATAATGTCATGCAAAATGATTTAATAATATTCTGGCACTCAGCATAGGCTGCAGAAATAAATACTAAACACAATGCTTTAATCAAATTTTGATTTCTTCAACTGGTTTAGCCACAGTTTGCCCGGCCGTTGTGGTGCAGGCTGCTCTAGACTCAAGAGCAGCCTGCACCAAAACGGCCGGGAGAAACTGTGGCTAAACCAGTTGATGAAATCAAAGTTTGATTAAAGCATTGTGATCAGTATTTATTTCTGCAGCCTATAGTGAGTGCCAGAATATTTAAATAATTTTTTGAATTTCAGATTTGGATACCTAATACATATACAAGTGAGGTAGAGAGAAATAATAATTCTTACCTTCGACAATTCATTGGTTCTTAAGTTGTTACTTACAGAATCCTTGGCTAGATCATCTGTAATTGCCAAACTAGTTACTTCCCTTCATCAATCAAAGCCATCACTTTATGCTTCTCCTATGACTATTCTCTCCAAATGTTTAGATGGTAGTCTTCAGTTTTTGTTTATAATTGTCTTTTAGAACATTAGCTGTCCAGTTTTTCATCTCTTCTTAAAACTTGCATAATCTCCACTCCTATAAAGAAAAAATTGAAGCATATTGTCAGTTATTAATATCAAAAGATGAGTTACTACATTCATCAATTTTAAAATGCAACATTTTAAGATCAAAAGTTTCCTATACATTTATTGATTGCATGATTGGGTCAATACCGACTCATGTGAGCGACCACTAACATATCCATCACATTCAAATCAATTAATATGATTAGCACATGACTATGATTAGCCAGGAACTAAAGGAAATGGATCTTGGTATGCCCCAAATAAAAAAAATTATTGGATATCACAAATAAATTTGATCAAAAAATATACAAAAAATTAGTACAAAGCAGTACCTTTTTTTAAATACTTATCTTATATGTTGACTTAGTCTATCCAGAAACCATCTTTGGCAGAGTTCCAAACAGTTAAACGCATAAGCCATAAACGCTGTTATTATATTGTGCAGGTTTTTCTTCGTAGATGATCGTGAATTTCTTTTTCTTCTCCAAATATGGCTAGGCAATTATGGCATTGAAATTGAAAATTCAAATTCATCTGAAATGATCAGGAAACAAATAGTTATCAACGAAGTGATATTATTCATATATTAACAATTTTCATACAGATATTCGCATACCGATAATGTGTTTATAATGCAACTACTGAATTATTTGAAGTAGAAATTTTGAAGTAGTTTTCTTACATAAAATATCGATAGAATTTGATTATTGATATTTTGGTTTTAAAATTTGGTCACAATATTGGAAATCGAGGGCGATGATGATGCAATAATAATAATACTTAAAAATGTTAAAAATTTCACTAAAACTTAAAAATGATAAACAGTTTCAAACCATTTAACAAAATGTTATTAATTCTTCTATAAAATTTCAATTTGTTGACTTGAATCCTTTCAATTTTTTAGAAATGCAGGTAAAACTATTTTTGGGAAGTAATAACTTCTGAAATATTTCCAAATTATTTTTGGCTTTAAAGAAATAAATTTGTTAAGTTTCAGAATTAAATATTGTTACAAATGATACTTACCATGCCACAAAAGTTTCAATGGAAGTATTCTAAGGTTTTATCCTTCAGTTTCTTTCTAAAATTCATAATCATTCTCTAGTGATGGCACATAAATTCAATCATGCCTGCAATATTTACCAAAAAGTTGGATACGAACCCTTTCGGCGAATGGACTCAATGTGGATTTGGATCGTGACATGATTTCCTCGATTTGATTGTTAGGTTTCAAAGCGGATAATTCTTTTTTCAGGCGAAAATAATTAACCACAACAGTTTTCGGCTCTGGCTTCTTTTTGATTTCAAAATGGCGACAACAAAATTTGACACGTGGCCGGTCAGCTGAATTCTTCGACTTTTTAGGTGATTTCTTCTATGATTTTTGACTTTCTTGGACCTTATTTGGTGCCAGACATGCTCCTCTAGTTTTGGATGATGTTTTCACGTCGTTTCGACTTCATTTTCCCGGGATATTGCAAATTTTTCGAAGAGCCAATTTTTTCACGTCATCCGAGGCATGAGCTGACTTAGATTCTTGAAGACGCCAATTCCGATATGTCACTTAAGTTTTTTTGATACATTATAACAAATACTGGGTTTTCATATATACTAATTTAAAAAAAACGGTACATTATTAATAATGGCACTTTCGAGTAGTAAATGGCGGAATCAAATTTAAAGAGGAAATAACACTGTTTTTCAAGACCAAACTTGAATTCTGGGCAATAATCTTGGGTCCGGGACATTATAATGTGCGTATATTTTCTACACAAATTATATGAAACATTAATTGGTCATATTTCATTCCATATTTGAAAGTAAATTATGCTAAAACGATTTGATTCCAATAATGTGGTAATGGTGCATTAATATGAGGCAGTTAGAAAATATGTCTAATATGTAAATATATTTTGAGATGCAATTTATTATCATATTATAGCATTAAAAATATTTCCAATATTTTTAGATTTAAGTTGCTATCAAATTATAGGATTTGTAAAATTTTACCTCAAAAATTAGAGTAGATTATTCTTAGACTGCCTGAAAATATGTCTTAAGATGTAAATATATTTTGGGGTAATATTTATAAGCATATTATAGCATTAAAAATATTTCCAATATTTTAGGATTTAAATTGCTATCAAATTATATGATTTGTAATATTTTACCTCAAAAAATTTGGTAGATTATTCTGAGTTTGCCAAAATATATTCCCAATATGTACATACATTTTTGAATGTAATTTACCTGCAAATTATAGGATTAAAATTTTGTGGAATAAAAAATATCATGAATTATATGTATAGACAAATTTGTAATATTGTGTAAGAAATCTTTCAGTGGATTATACAAGTTACATATATTTTACTATATAATTTAAATCACATTATTTGATTTAAATTATCCCAAACCTGAGTTGCACGTGGGGTACCACTAATGATGTGTAAAAAAATCACACTAG
>NZ_JAKVCI010000053.1:0-3493 GCF_022447305.1 Prochlorococcus sp. ALOHA_ZT_50
ATCTACGGAGCCAATTTAATCGTAAGTTTTGAGGTAAATGAAAAATAAATGTTGGAAGAAACATCTCTAATTCTTTATGTAATGCAAATCTATCTGATTCAGACAATTGAGCGATATTTTTTTTCTCCAACAAAAAGTGCCATTTTCGTAATAACTTTGTTTTTTCAATTTCAGCTTTACTAAATTTAAGTTTCTCCAAAGATAAAACATCTAAAATTTGAGCAATAAAAAATGATGGTAAAAATTTTTCTTTTTCTTCCTGATTAAGTTCTGCATAATTAATTTTCTCTAAATCCAAAAAAAAAGAATCTTCAAATAAATTTTCAGTATCAAATATATTTAATTTTTTTATCAACAATACTGCATCAAGAGCATTTGCTCCATTTACTATTTTCTGTATTTCATAAGTAATTCTCTCTTTTGCGACAAGATATAAGTTCCCTTTATTTTTTTTTATAAAATCAACTAATCTTAAATCAATTTTAAAATTCAATTCTGAAACAAATCGAAAACATCTTAATATTCGTAAAGGATCATTTAGTAAATTGTTTTCAGAATGAGTTCTAAGCAAAGAAATCTCTAGATCTTTAAGACCATTTAATGGATCAAACAAACACTTCTTATCAAATAAAAAAGCAATTGAATTAATCGAAAAGTCTCTAGAACATAAATCTCCTTCTATCGTAGATGAAACCTGATTAGCAATATCAATATAAATATTATTAAGAATAATTCTTACTACTTCTCTTTTTTCATCTAAAATTATAAATTTTGATCCAATATTATCTGCAATCTTTTTCCCAATTTCAATTGCATTTAAAGGTACCACAATATCAACATCTACCTTTTCAGTTTCTCTTCCCAAAATAATATCTCTTATATAACCACCAACCAAATATGATCCTTTAGGTAAAAAACCTAATATTAAATCCAAATTATGAAATTTTATACTTGTTTCTAATTCATCAATTATTAGTGTATGATCTGTGTGAATGCTACTTTTCATTTTATTTATTAATTATGTGCATTTGCATCAACTGTAAATGGGTTGATAGATGTATCACATATCATGATGTTGAGAATAATCATGGTGTTGATCATATTTGTGATCTACCTGATTTTAAAGCAAAAAAACCATTCATTCATGTCAATATAGTTAAAGATAATAATGGTGATTATAAAACTGATTGGGATGTTCAATCTTGTGAAAGTTTTGAAAATGAATTTGGTAAATGGTCTAAGTGTAATCCAGGTATGGAATTACCTGTTTAAAGGTAATAGATGACAAATAAACTCAAACAAAGAGAAAATTACCCTATATTAGTGATCTACAGCACAGACAATTCTTTTGGCTTTGGTTATAGAAAAAACAATAACCTTGAATCTGATGAATTATTTATCAAAAAATTTGATAATGACCTTTGCAACAACTTAATTAATGATCTTAACAAATTCATTTCCAAAGAAAATTTACAAAAAATAAATAAGTTATCTGTCAGCATAGGGCCAGCAAATTTTAATGCTTCACGACTTATTGTAGTTTTAGCAAGAACTATCTCACAACAAATAAATTGTCCTCTAGACAGTTTTAGTTCATTTGAAATAATGGCAAAAAGAATTGCATCAAAAAATAATATCTTTACAAACAAAAAATCATTCTGGATTTTCAAAAATTTAAAACGTAAGGGTTTTATTGCAGGTAAATATGAAATTTGTGGTAACGAAAAAAACTCCTCGGATCTAATCATTCGAGAAACAATTTTACCAAAAGTTGTCAAAGAACTTGATAGTAAAGAACTTTCTTTTGAAGCTACTTATGATGATAAAAAAGATTTGAAAGAACTATTAGATTTATCAAATAAAAATTTATTAAATTCAAATGTAGATTCCTGGAGAAAAGTTTTGCCTCTTTACCCTATTTCTCCAATTAACTAAATATTCATCCAATCAAATTATTAATTTTATCTTGAAGGTGCATTGTTACAGAATTCAGATCATCTCTTGATGAACTTTGTGGAGGTTGAACAGGTTTTCCCACTTTAATAACTATTTTTGAAAACAAAGGAATAAAGAATTTAAATCTTATTAGTCTATGAGAATTAACTATTGCAACAGGCAATAATAATTTTTGATTTTTAAAGGCTAATAATGCTGCACCTTGTTTGGGCTTATTCACTCGACCATTTTTTTGACGAGTGCCATCAATAAAAATTCCAATACAATTATCATTTGATAATTTTTTACATGCTGTTTTAATTGTATTTTTATCAGCAATTCCTCTTTTTACAGGATACGCTCCACAAGCCTTGATAATAAAGCCAAGAAAAGGAATTTTAAAAAGCTCTGCCTTGGCCATAAAAGATATATTACGTCCAAGGGCATGTCCTAACAAAGGAGGGTCAAGTAAAGAACCATGATTAGAAACCATGATAAAGGAATCTTTTTGCGGAATATTGTCTCTACCTATTAAATGACCTTTAAATACAAATTTATAAATAGGAAATACAAAAAGCTTGCTAACTAATTCATAGATTAATTTTTGAATAGTATGATTTTTCATACAAATTAATAAGATATTTGATCAGAAGATGAAACTTGAGAAATTTTTACATCTTTAAGATGTCTTTTTCCTAAACCGCTTAGTACATTAGAAGGGCCAATTTCAACAATATGAAGATCACTATCTTTTGCCATTAAATCCATAGTTTCTCGCCACCTCACTCCATTACACATTTGCTTTTCTAATCTAATTTTAAGCTCGTTTGGATCACTACAAAGTGAAGGTTCATAATTACTTATTACTGGGAAAGAAGGATTTTTAAACTTAATCTGTTTTAAATACTCAGAAAATTTAACTGCAGGCTCATCCATGAATGGTGAATGGAATGCACCTGAAACATTTAATTTTAGGAATCTTTTACAAGAAATTTCTTTCGATAAATTGTCTAACTCTTCATTAGATCCTGATAAGACAACTTGGGAAGAGCTATTATCATTAGCAATTACAACATCTTCACTTTTTTTGACTAATAAATCAAGTTCATTTCTATCAAAACCAATTACTGCTGCCATAGATCCTTTCCCAGCATTTACCATTAATTGAGATCTTACTTTTATTAGTGATACGCAGTCTTCGAATGAAAAAACATCCGCACAATATAATGCAGTTATTTCTCCCAGACTATGCCCAGCAACATAAGTTGGTTTAAAACCATTTTCTTTTAAGGCATCTAATAAAATTGATTCAACCAAAAAAAGACAGATTTGTGTATTTCTTGTATTATTCAAATCACTAAGAGGATTTGTTGGATCAGAATTTAACTCACAAATTTCAAATAAATTTCTCTCAAATATCTCAGATGCATACCTAAACCTCTCTTTTGTATTTGGCAAATTTTCAATTTGTTTTGCCATTCCAATTTTCTGCGAACCTTGTCCAGGGAATACCCATGCTACTTTCATAATTTTTCCTATTTTGTTTTTAGCCCCATTT
>NZ_JAKVCI010000054.1:0-3305 GCF_022447305.1 Prochlorococcus sp. ALOHA_ZT_50
CCTCACGGTATTGGGCCGGTAATAGCCAAGCAGAAATCTTTATTCTTGATGGAGATCCATTACCAGCTTCTTTAATCGATCAAGCCAAAGAACAGGCTAAGCTCGAATGGGAGGCAAGGGAAAAACGCCGTCAAGAGACTTTAGCTAGGGTCAAGAAACAAAACCTCGACGAACTTAAAACCTTAGCCTTAGAAGCCCTAAACTTCATCCCACCACGGCAACCAGGAACCGGAACTTATGAAGAATCGTTAAGAGTCCTCATGGCCTTAACAACGATCTTTGGTCCCACTGAAGCGATCTCCATAGCTGAAACCTGGAGTCCCCCCATGAAAGGTTGGAACCCTGCCAGAAAGATCCAAGGGTTCAGAGTAGGTGAAGTCACCGCCGGTACATTATTCTGGATCGCACAGCAACACGGCTTTAAATTCCCAGAAAGAAAACGGCATTCCCAGGACAGATACCCCATTGAACCAGATGCCGACCTATACCAAGCTTACGTTGAATGGGAAATTGAACAAGAAAAAAATGAACAAGCACAAGAAACCTCAGAGTTTATCGACTTCTTAAAAGCTAAATTTCACGGGTTAGGCAAACATTATAAGAAAGGCTTCGGTTTTACCAAGGAAGTCGAAGAAACTAAAGTAAAATTACCTCGACAAATAACATTAACCCTTAATGATCCTGTCCCCACTCCCGAGGACTATAAAGGGCTTGAACCCCCGATAATTATCTTTAAGAAAGGTAATAGGAAGAAACTCTATCAAAAATTAATAAACGCTGGCTGGAAGCATATATTAGATGCTAGTGTTCCCGGCTCTGGCAAATCTTATGACACAGGTAATTTTGCCTCAGAAAATGGTAAACATTTCCATATCACAGTAGACCACCGTAACCCCTCTACTCCCACCATTAAAGACAACTTTACTGACCTTAACCCAAGACATAAAGGAATCTATCAAGTAGGTGAGCGAATTGAACTCAAAGGAGAAAAACATCAATTAATTACCCCTAGTAATTGTTCTAATGTCGATGCCTTTAACCAACTATATACTAAGAATTATGACGTTTACTTTGATGGAGTCAACCAAGTTTGTCGTCATTGTATCTATGGTCAAATCAAACAAGAATCTAACGAATTAGACTCAGAGGGAAATCCTAAAATAGTTAGTAAATGCGGTGCCGAATCAGGAGAAGGCTATGGCTTTTTACATCAAAGAAAACTAACTTTATCCTCGCCTACAATAAGATGCACCCCAGAGCAATTAAGTGATATAACCGCTTATAACTATTCACCGGATCTCTTCTCAATTGAAGAAGCTGGTAGAACATTAGGTACAAAACAAATCATAGGCTCTCTCAATTGTTTTAATCGCCAGATGTTAGACCTAAGAGCCAAAAATCTCGATTATTTTTTGGCTATTGAAAATTTATTAAATTTACGCCCCTATCTTGAAAAAGATACCAAACGCCGTTATGGTCTAAGACATAAAGAAATCTTAGATATTATTGGCGAAGCTCCTGAAAACCTAGAAGAAATAATACAGTTTATCTACAATGAGTTCAACCAACTAGACGATGTTTTTGTAACTCCTGACAGTACAGGAACTGTCAACTATAAAGAGGGGGGTATAACCCGTGAACAAGCCAAGACCGCCCGTCGAGGTTTAGCTATTGAAGCCCGTGAGAAGACCTTAGAAAATATTAAGAGACTACCATCAAACATTCTCTTTGACTTATTAGAAGTTTGGGGAGGAAAGAAAGGCGCGTTTAAGACCAACCAATATGGTGAAATTATTATAACTAGACCTGACTTTAAGATGCAGAGTATCTTGAAAACCAGTCAGGCTAATCTTTACCTTGACGCTACTTTAACAACCGTTAAACTAGCAGCATTAATAGATATTGACCCCACTGAAATTATCACGGTCAAACAAGAAACCACTACAGCTAAAAATAATATCGTTGTTCATGCTGTTGACTTTTCTGGACTGGGTTCTAATAACTGGGGTCGTACCAGGAATGCTGACGGCGAACTATTAACCTTTGAAGAAGCAGAAGGGCCCTTAAAGCGCATTATTGCCACCATCGACAAATTAAAAGATAAATACCCAGAAATTAGTATTTATGCTCTTAAGAAGTATGAGAAGATTTTAGAGAACCGTTACTACTGGTTCAACCACAACAGGGGCGGTAATCATGACCAAGGTAAAGAGGCGATCGCCGCCTTCGGGAAACCTTTACCTGATATGGGTAGCTTAGAGTCTGAGTATATAACCTTGTTTGGTGTAACTGAGTTTGATCATGAACTTAAACCAATGGGGTTTGATGATTATTATGACGAGTCGTGCAACCAGGAAATAATACAGTATGTTGGCCGACAGAGGGCAGACCTTTACCCAGACAAAAAATTTCATTGCTTCATCTTCGCCCCTGACCTTGATCTCACTTTTCTAAAAGAGCTTGGTTATAAGGTGGTATATGAAGATGAGTATCAATATATCCCTGAGTTATGCCGTCGACGTAAAAGGGATAAATGGGCTATCCTTGAAGCTGCCAAGGGGTTGATCAAAGCTGGAAAGAAAATTACTCAAGTAGCTATCGCCAGAGAAATCAATGCAACCCAAAGTTGGGTATGCAAGCTGTTTGGGGGGAATGAAATCCTATCCTGGCGTGATTTTTGCAAAATATTCCACTCTCTATATAAAGCTAATAAAGAAACTGGAATAATTACCACAGGGACAGAAGAAAACGCCACAATGCAGGAATGGCTGGGGTTGAAGCCGTTGGAGGTGGCTCTAGACATGATCAAAGCCATCCATAATGAAGGCTGGGAAAGTGTTGTCGACTATCTCAGGAAAGTTTGCCCTCACGAAGCCTTCCAAATTTTAGGTATTTTGGCCTTATTCACTCCCAATGGGTATCAAGTTTGGCAGGAATTTTTGCCTGAAGTGCCTTTTTGAATCGAATAAATATTACTAAAATTCGCTTAAAAAGGGAGTATTTAAACAACTCTCTAGGTTTTCTATGCTTATAATTGTCTTATTAACCACTTTAATCTTGATTTAGATGCAATAGCATAAGAACAAGCGGCGTTGTTCAAAAATAGGGTTTTTTGGGTGACACTTTCAGCATGAATTTAACCAAGAACCCCCTTGGTTTTTAGAGCTTTAGTATTAACTAAAGGAGTTGAGAATCAAGCTCGTTGAAACCGATCAAAGCCCAACATTTCTAACCAATGTGGATGTTTTTCCCCTGTCATTAATTCCGCTGGACTTCTTCCTACTCGTTCTGGCTTTCGGCTTTCT
>NZ_JAKVCI010000055.1:0-3063 GCF_022447305.1 Prochlorococcus sp. ALOHA_ZT_50
TGCCTCTGCATTTTTAAAGAATAACCTTAATGATAAATACTTATACTGGCAAAATTGTTCTGGAAATTTAATTGAGAAGTTTAGGGTTTTAAATAACTCTGGAAATTTGGATATTCTTACTTGTGCTGCTACTCACGGATATCTGCCAATTTTAAGGGAGAGGCCTGAAACTGTAAAAGGACAAATCAATACAGCCATTAGGAGCCATGAAAATATTTTTGAAACAAAGCCTTTAGGTATTTGGTTACCTGAATGCGCATATTATGAGGGTTTAGATGAAATACTATTTAATTCTGGAATTAGATATACAATCTTAGACGGACACGGGATTCTAAACTCCACACCAAGGCCTAGGTATGGTGTATATGCTCCAATATGCTCGAAAAAAGGAGTGGCATTTTTCGGGAGAGATAGTGAGTCAACCTTGCCCGTTTGGTCTGCTAAGGATGGGTTCCCGGGCGACAAAGTTTATAGGGAATTTCATAAAGATTTGGGGTGGGAATTACCTCTCTCAAAGCTCCAAAAGAAGGGTATTTCAACAAAAAGACCTTTGGGTTTAAAGTTTCATAAGATTACAGATGAAAACATTTCTTTAGGGGAAAAAGAGTTTTACCTTGAAAATGAAGCCAAAAATAAGGCGGCAGAACATGCTGATGCCTATCTTCTAGCGAGATCCAAACAATTAGAAAAATTGACTTTATCCTCTTCCTTTAAGCCTTTATTGGTAGCTCCATTTGATGCAGAGTTATTTGGTCATTGGTGGTATGAGGGACCTTTTTTTATTGAAAATATACTAAAGAACTCTAGTAAATATTCAATTAAGCTTACAAATTTAAAAGAATTCTTAATGCAAAAACCAAATCTTCAGATTTGTGATCCATCGCCATCAAGCTGGGGGCAAGGTGGTTACCATAATTACTGGATTAATGATGCAAATGCATGGATCGTTCCAGAAATCACAAAGGCAGGCTCAACATTTGTAGATTTGTGCTTGGAAAATTTTAATAATGATTTATCTCTAAGACTCTTCAAGCAAGCTGCAAGAGAACTACTTCTTTCTGAGTCTTCTGATTGGAGTTTTATTCTAAGAGCTGGAACCACAACTGAGCTCGCAAAAGAGAGAATAGAAAGACACTTATTCAGGTTCTGGAAATTGGTTGAAATGATTAAAAATCATTCCAATATTAATTTAAAATTTCTTGAAGATATTGAGGAAGAGGATAAAGTCTTCCCAAATATTAATATTGATGATTGGCGAAAATAAAAATACTAATTTAACTTGAGCATTCCTAGTTTTACTTTTAGAGGTGAATTTATAAACATCTTACTCATCACGTAAATTAGTTTTGGAAGTGGAAGTGTATTAGTAAGAAAACCTACCCATTCATTGGTTGATAATCTAAAGAAATTTGAGAAAAAGCTTCTTAATCTACTTTCGTCAAAACTCATCAATCTTCTTAGACCATATTGGTAAAGTTTATGCCTTTGTATTAACTCGTAAGGCCATAGGATCTCCCAACCTTTTGTTGCTAGTTCAAGAGAACTAAGATTAGGTTCTTTTAAAAAGATTGCTAATTTTTCTGCAAGTAGTGGAGCTCTTCTTAATAAAGATCCGATCATGTATCCTGATGCAGGATGCACCATGCTTGCAGACCCTCCAAAACCAAGTACAAATTGTTTTTTAAATGGGAGGGGTAAATTCATTGGGAAAAGGCAATTCTCTTCATGAAAAATTTCACTTACCTGAATACCCTTGCTATTCAATCTTTTAAAAAGTCTTTTTTTTAGATTTTCTTGGGATAAGGCAGGATAACTAGCTAATGATGTTTCTTCAACAAAAAAAGTTTCATTTCCAAGATCCATTGCATAAAGAAAGGAAGGAGATGATAACTTTTCTTCATTGTTTAAATGATTTGGACGAAAATCCATTAGAACAAATTGTTCTTTATTAACAGGTGGTGATGTAAATTTACCTACAATTCCGTAAGCAGCTTGTTGAGCGATTTCATTTTGAACTGGTCTTTTTACAAAATTACTTTTATGACCACTTGCGTCAATAACTAATCTCGCCTTTATTTTGAGACCTGAAAAACAAATTACCTCAGATAGTTTATTTTTCTCTTTAATATCTTTTGCTGTTTCATTCAACCATTCAATCCCGTTACACTTTTTTAAAAGTTCATTTTGAAAAGCTTCTTGATTTATCAAACCATAATCGTAATTATGTTTTGTAGGATTATCTCCCTTTTTATTTTCGCCATTTCCAAAAAAACTAACTGTTTTGCACCACCGATGAGATAACAAAGACTCTAATCCTAATTCCTCTAATTCAGAAGCCCAAATACCATATGTATTCTCCCATTTTTCATTTGGAGATTTTGTTGATATTCCCTTAATATTTAGATCCTGCTTGGCTAATTCTGAAGCTAAACATAATGCTGCAGGACCTGAACCTAAAATTAAAATATCAAGTATTTCCATATTATTTAGCTAACCATAAGGCTTTTAATTTTGTTCAACTGAGCTAGGTTGGTCTTTTTCCTCTATTTGTTCACGAGGTACCAATACCACTTCAGATAAATGATCACCGTCATCTAATCTTTGTAATTTTACTCCTGTAGCTGCCCTAGATTGCTGAGAGATTTTATCTGCGTTTGTTCTTACTATTACGCCTTTTTCGGTCACAAGTAGTAATTCTTCTCCCTCGCCAAGGACCTTCAAACAAACTAGCTGATCATCTTTAATTCTAAATTTTATTGCTCTCAAACCCATGCCTGCTCTTTTTTGTAATCTAAACTGAGCTACAGGTACTCTCTTCCCTAGTCCAAATGCACTGGCTATTAATACCCATGGACCATCTGAAGAGTTTTCCTCAACATTATCATCAAGAACTTCTGTGAGATCTTCAATTTTAGCCAATTGATCAACCAAATTAGATGTTAAAACATCCATAGAAACTAGATTGTCTCCTTCTCTCAAGTTCATTGATTTAACCCCTCTTGCGGTTCTACCAAGTGGTCTTAATTCATTGATATCTAGTCTGAAATGAATCGCCATTCCTTT
>NZ_JAKVCI010000056.1:0-2604 GCF_022447305.1 Prochlorococcus sp. ALOHA_ZT_50
TATTATTGTTTTATCACTTAAATCACAAAATAAATATTTAAAATCGAAAACAGAAATGATTTTCATTTTCATATTGGTGTAAATTTTATACATTAGGTAGTATTTTTTTATGAGTCAAGTCTGTTTAATATCAGGTTCGCCAGGATGCGGTAAGACAAATTGGATACTAAATACTTTTAAGAATTATTCTGGTAATTGTGGTTACTTACGTCTTGGAGGATATTCCGAAATTAATTTAGAGCAAGCAATAAATTCAAAAATTGATTTTGCTTTTTTGAAAGATCAAATTCCTAACTTATTAGACTTATCTATTTCAAACTCAATATCAGAGAAAGATAAAGAAAACATTTTAATTATTATTGAATTTCCACAATTTTTTACACCTAAATCTCAGGGTATTAATGGAGTTGATCTGAGAATTATTAATGAACTTGAAAAATATAATCTCCAGCCAAATAGATATCTTCATTTTGGTAGAGATCCAGAATTATCAATTAAAGATACTTTAGATTTTAGAGAAATTGAATCAATAAGCCTTGATCTTCAAAAGCATATTTGGGATCCTGCAAGCTTGAATACTTTTTGGTTTGAATTAGTTAATGGTGCTTATGGGGATGTATATAGAGCAAAAGCATTAATGAACTTGCCGGATGGGCGTTACATCTTGTTTAACTGGATAGTCAGTCAGCAAGGATCTCAATATCAAACATTAAACCAAGTTGCCCCTCTTAATGGAAGACCAGAAAGATGTTCTGAAATTGTTATACAAGGGAAAAATTTAAACTTCGAGTCAATAAAAGCAACGATTCATAATTGCCTTCTTAATGATGCTGTACTAGATCATCATCAAACTTCACTTAGAAATTCACAATTACAAACTGCTCGCCGTTAACTTAAAAATGAATCAAGCTGTCATCTCATGTTTACATGCAAATCTACCTGCAGTAGAGGCTGTCTTAAAAGATATTGAACTCCAAGGAATTACAAATATTACCTGTCTTGGAGATCTAGTGGGTTATGGTCCTCAACCTAATGAGGTTATTGAGTTAATAAGAGATAAAAAAATTCCTACTTGTCAGGGATGTTGGGACGAAGACGTTGTTGATGGATTAGATGCTTGCGATTGTAGTTATCCTTCTCAGCTTGCTGAAAAAAGAGGTCATTTTGCTCATCAATGGACTACGGATAAATTAACTAAAGAAAATAAGGATTATCTAGCTAATCTACCCTACTCAATACGTAAAGATAAGTGTCTTTTTGTTCATGGTAGTCCTAATAGTCAACATGAATATCTTCTACCCGATATGGATGCATTCGCAGCTCTTGAGAGAGTTGAAAATGCCAGAGCAGAGATTCTATTTTGTGGTCATACTCACCAACCTTATATTCGCGAATTAGCAGATGGTTCAATTGCTGTAAAGATCAAAAATGCTGTTCCCAAAGATACTCAAGAAAAAGAAATTCAATTGCCGATGCGAAGAATAGTAAATGCAGGTTCAGTTGGAGAGCCAAGACATGGAGGAACTAAAGCTACTTATGTTGTTTATAACGATGTCACTAATGAAGTAAAAATTAGAGAAGTGGAATATGATATTGAACTTACTTGTAAAGCAATAATAGATGCCGGTCTTCCTCCGATTTTTGCATGGCGTTTAAAAAATGGATTCGAATTTGCAGAACAAGCTGAAGATGCATCTCATGTTTGTGAAAGATGATAGAACGCTGGGCACTCGTAAGTGGTCTTAAAGGGGATCTAGATACTTATGAACTTATTCAAAAAGACTTAAAAAAAACTCCAGGTAATATAACTCTTTTTGTTTTGGGGGATATGATAGGTCCTGAAAAAAACTGTAATAGGCTTCTCCATAGGTTAATTAATCCAAAAAGTAATGATTTACAACCATGGTGCATATATGGTTGGTGGGAAGAACAAATCCTCTTGGAAAGTGGTTACCGTGGTGATCAAAGAGCTGAAGCTTTGAGAATAAATAAGGGTGAAGAAGTAGTTAAGTCTCTTACGAATGCTGTAGACAAATCATTTCTTGATTGGATAGCAGCACTTCAATTTGGATTTGTTGAACTTGATTGTGGTTTGATTCACGGAAGCTCAAAAGATGTTGGCGAAAATTTAACACTAGATACGCCGCCACTGACACTCCTTGATAGACTTACACGTCTTCAGGTAAACAGATTATTTACTGCAAGAAGTAAACAACAGTTTCACTTGGAATTGACAGAGGGGATTGTTAATTCTGAAGTAGAAGATTTAAATGGAAATCGTAAGAAAGAGCAGAAAGTTCCTCAAAAAGCTGTTATTGGTATTGGGGCAGGAAAAAATTATACTCTTTATGATGTCGGGACTGATAATACTCAATTCGTACAAGCAGGATATAAAACAGAAAAAAGAATTAAGGGATTTGGAAGGCTTTAGTTTTTAGCATCAAGTACCCACTTCATTAGCCAGTAGCTAGGTTCCTGTTGTACCATAGGATCTCGGCGAATATATAGGGTTTGAGTAAAGTTTGGGTAACTTCTTTGAATATGAATTTATTATCCATCAAAGTTTCTATTTAGGAAAGTGTACCCCTTTCCTCTATATATCAT
>NZ_JAKVCI010000057.1:0-2592 GCF_022447305.1 Prochlorococcus sp. ALOHA_ZT_50
GAAGCCGATAGAAAAATAATGGTTGATCAGCTTAGAAATAGGAATTTAAAGGCAATTCAAGATAATTTAGATTCTGCTGATAGGTTAAGAGTTATTTGTAATCAGATTATGGATGGTTTTTCTAACGGTAAACCGATAACAGAAAACTGGCTAAATGCCATTTCTAGGGCTTATGAATCGGTAAGTAGATTAGAGGGAAAAGCGCATGAAAGGATGATATTGGTTAGTGGACTCGAAGCTGCTGCTGAGGAGATTTTATCTAGCAGAAAATGAAACACAGTTACTATTTAGCTAACCGCCGAGAAGCCCCGCACTATAAACGAGGGGGATTTATCGAACCGTAGGTGAGTACCCCCGATGTTTTAGTGTCGGGATGATAGGCGGTAAAAAGGGAGGGTTCGATGCCCTCCCTTTTTACAAATAATTTATTGGGGCTTATCTTGTCCTTCAATGTATTTTTTAAGAACTGATATAATAACACCACCACATGAAGCAATAAAATAAGACTCATTCCATAAAACCTTTTTCCAATATATCTTGTTAAGGTGTTCTGAATATTCTTGTCTAATTTTACGACTCGAAACAGACTTAATACTATTAATAAACTTGGGTAATTCCATTTGAGGATAGTATTGGAAAAGAAGATGAACATGGTTGGCTTCTCCATTAAATTCAATCAGCTTACAATCCCATTTTTTACACAAGTCAAACATAATTTCATGCACACGCTCAATCATTTCTCCTGTAAAAACATCTTTACGGTATTTGGTAGTTAATACTAAATGTGCTTTTAAGTCAGAGACCGACCTACCACTGGAAACAAAATCTTTATTCATTGACACTCCCAGGATAAATAGCTATAATCAGAGTATAATATATATTCTACTCTGATGAAGTACACCTATCAGTACCGAATCTTACCAACGACAAACCAAAAAATCACCTTGAATAGGTGGTTGAGAGTCTGTCGTTTTTGGTTTAATCGGCAATTGGGTGAACGTTTCCAGTGGTGGGAACAAAATCGATGTGCAGTTAATTCTTGTCCTCTTATTTGTCATCTCCCTGAACTAAAAGAAAAACCCAATTACTACTCACAAAAAAAACAGTTACCTATTCTTAAAAAAGATGTGGTAACTGTTCAATGGTCAAAAGAAAAATTAGATTTATCAGAAGTTCCCTCTTTGACTTTACAAGAAGTTTGTAAACGGGTAGATAAAGCTTTTTCTCGTTATATCTCAGGGGATAGTAATGGCAAAAGATCAGGTAAACCTCGCTTTAAATCTAGTAACCGATTTCGGTCAATGGTATTTGAAGGAGGAGGATTAAGTATTCATTCTTGTTCTGTTGGTAAAAAATATCTTTACTTAAAAACTCCAAAAATAGGGTTAATTAAAGTAAGAATGCACCGATATTTACCTGATGGAGCAATCCTCAAACAAGCCCAGATTATCAAAAAAGCTGATGGTTGGTATGTAAATCTAAGGCTTGATGACCCTACTATTCCTAAGTTTAACAAAGATAAAATTGTAGCTAACTGGGATAATTCAACGGGCTTAGATGCTGTTCTTTATGAAGATGATTATCTGGCTACTTCTGACGGAAAAAAACTCTCTTCTCTTAAATCTCTTCGTAAATCTGAAGCAAGATTAGCACAAATTTCACAGCGAAAGGCTAACAAGAAAAAGGGAAGTAAGTCCAGAAGAAAACTAGCTAAAAGAGAAAGTCGAGAACATCAGAGAATTGCTAGGGCAAGAAAAGATCATGCTTACTCTACAGCACATAAGCTGCTAAAAACAGGAAAAAAAGTTTTCTTTCATGAAAAGCTTAATCTTAAAGGATTAAGTCGCAAAAATAAGCCCGTGCAAGATGACAATGGGAAATATCTTCCAAACGGGCAAAGTGCCAAATCAGGGCTTAATAAATCCTGGTCTGATGCTGCTTTTGGACAGTTCTTTTCAATCTTTAACTACATAGCTGAAAAAGCTGGAGTTGCTGTGATTGAAATCAATCCTGCCTATACATCCCAACTGTTGCCTTATCGTGATGAATTTGTTTTTACTGATTGCAGCATCAGAGAATATTGGGATGAAATTGAACAAGTTTCTGTTGATAGAGATATATCAGCAGCTATCAATATAAAACGAGTAGGGCTGGACGAGTTCCCTACTATAAAACGCCGTAAAGGTAAAATCGTAATAGTTGATTCTACTACTCATCTTACCTCTAAGGAAGTTCTCTCTGTCTTTCGAGGCTTGGAGAAGCCCGCACTGTAACGGTACTCCGTTCAGTGTCGGGAGTCGTCACATAAGCATGAGTTACAAAGTATTAAAGTGAAAGGTACTTGTCCTGTTGGTGCTATGCGAGCAGCAACTAACCACGCACGAATCGTCATAGCTCCTCATAGTTATCTTTCTGATTTGTTTTGGATTAGAAAATACTTTGGAACCTTAGAAAAATGTGTAGTGGTTATTGATGAGGCTCATAATTTTCTTTCTACAACAGCCGATGAACCTTTTTTAAGCATTTCATTTGGACAACCAAAAAATCAGTTTTCTTTAAATTCTGATATTTATCGTGAAAAAGTAAACAGGA
>NZ_JAKVCI010000058.1:0-2585 GCF_022447305.1 Prochlorococcus sp. ALOHA_ZT_50
TTATTCATTAAAACTTTATAAGATGTATCTAAAAGAGAATCACCACAAAGAAGACGATTATTACCTAATAACCAAACATCACCTAATTTAGTAACAGGGTTATAATCTTCATCAAAATCTTCCAATAACTCTGCTGTTTCTTGAAATTCTGAGTTTAAGCTATCTATTGATAAATCTATTTCAGTTGTACTAAAACCTGTGATATCCAAATCCAAATCTAAGTTGAGTTCTGCTAAATCCTTAAACTCTAGTGCGAGTAAATCTTCATCCCATCTACCATTCTCAGTTAATTTATTATCCGTGATTCTATAAAGCCTCTTTTTTTCAGAGGTTAAATCTTTAAGATTAATCACGGGTATCGTTTCAAGCTTGAGATTTAGAGCAGCATAGTATCTCCCATGTCCAGCAAGTATTTCACCAAATTCATCAACTAAAACCGGGTTAGTGAAACCAAATTCTTTAATACTTCTTTCTATTTCATGAATATGCTTTTTACTATGCTTTCTAGGATTATTTTTATAAGGTTTTATATCTTTTATATTTACAATATTCAATTTCATTTTATTTACCATTTTGTTATTCACATTTCTTGTTTCAAGATAGCAAATATTAAATCAAATTGCAAGAAAAAAAAGATCGTATAATACCAATATGGTAAAAAACGAGAAGCAGCGTTATATTGAAATCGGTAAAAAGATAAGGGTTGCGCGAGAAAATAAAGGATTTTCACAAAAAGAATTAGCTACAGTTTTGGGTTTTAAATCTAGTACTGCTATTTCATATCTAGAAACAGGTGAAAGGAAGATTTCAATTTTTGATCTGGAAAATCTTGTTAAAAATCTTGGGTATAGCTTTGATTATTTTTTAGATAAAACAACTTATGAGGCTAATAATCTGGATGAAATACTTACAGATCAGTATCAATTAAATTTAGCTAATATTGATATGGTAAAAAAATTAATTCAATTTTTACAAAATAATCGGTAATGTAAAATATTTTGTGTAAATTCCAAATTTTGTCATTTTTTGTTTTATCAGCTCCAAGGTTAAAAGTTTAAAAATCACAGCTCCAGAAGGGATGCTGTGATAAACTTTTGTGACCTTAGGAGCTAAACCTTCCTTCAAAGAATATTTCCAATTGATTTACGACTAAACCCCAGTTTCTAACAGGCATAGTCCATTTTTTGGTAATATTCTGCATCGCTAAGAAAAGAGATTTCTCTAATGATTTATCAGTAGGGAAAACTGATTTTGCTTTAGTTACTTTTCTAAATTGACGATTTAAACTTTCCAGTGCATTCGTAGTATAGATCAGCCGTCTCACTTCATTTGGATAAGCAAAGAATGTCGATAGCTCTGTCCAATTAGTTTCCCATGATTTTGATATTGATGGATATTTGTTATCCCATTTATCTTTAAATTCTTGCAAAGCTTGGTATCCAGATTGCTCTGTAGGAGAGCCATATATCTGCTTCAAATCACTACAAATTTGTTTCCGATCTTTGTAGGAAACATGCTTAACAGAATTTCTAACCTGATGAATTATGCAGCGTTGAATCTCGACTTTTGGGAATACAGCACGGATAGAATCTGCTAAACCTGTTAAACCATCCATGCACGCTATCAGTATATCTTCTAGCCCCCTGTTCTTCAGCTCATTTGCAACTGTTAACCAATATTTTGCACTTTCTGCACCATCTCCTATCCACATGCCTAATATATCCTTTAAGCCATTAGAATCAATTGCCAGACAAATATATACCGCCTTTTTGATTACACGACTTTCATGACGAACACTGTAGTGGATACAATCAAAGAATACTACTGGGTAAACTTTATCTAACTGACGGTTCTGCCATTCTTGAATTTTGGGGTAGATTTTGTCTGTTATATTACTCACCAATTCAGCTGAAACTTTTACTCCATATATCTCCGCCAAATGTTCATTCAAGTCTCTAGTTGATAGTCCCCGAGCATAAAGAGCTATGATCTTTTCTTCAAGACCATCACTTAAACTGCCTAAATTATTTACCAGTATTGGCTTGAAGCTTGATTCGCGATCACGAGGAATCTCTAATGGTAATTCTCCAAAGTCTGTTTTAAAAGTTTTTTCCCTAGTACCATTTCTTGAATTCTTTGACTCAGATCTCTCATGTTTCTTGTAGCCCAGATGCGATTCCATCTCTCCTTGAAGGATCTCTTGGATCATCTCCTTCATCAATCTGCCCATCAAATCTTCAACATCTTTCATTCGAAGACCCTTGTTCTCGTCACGCAATTTCCGAGCATATTCTTTTATGTTTGACATTTATGTTTTCTCCTTTTTATTTAAAGGAATTTACACAATTTATTTTACACTCTCTGTTTGTGCCACAGATTCAAACAACTCACCGGGACAATTTAAATTCCTAATCTCACCCAAATCTTCTTTAAAACCTCTGTAGTAGGACTCTTGAAAGCCATTTCTCCATGGAGATGCTTTAGGGCTCATAGATATCTTGATTTCATATGACTCTAAAATTTCTCGATAAGCTCTACTCCTATACTCTGAACCTTGGTCTGAGTGGGAGATTGAAGGTACATTT
>NZ_JAKVCI010000059.1:0-2579 GCF_022447305.1 Prochlorococcus sp. ALOHA_ZT_50
GCTGATGAAAAATGTTTAAGTCCTTCAATTACTGCAATAGAAACAGAAGGGATGGATGCTGAAGAATTTAGAAAAACAATAAAAAATAATTTTGATATTTTACTTGCTGGTGGTCAAGATCATTTAAAGGGGAAAATATTTAGAGTCGGACACCTAGGTTATATCAATGATAGAGATATTATTACGGTAGTTTCTGCTATAAGTAATACACTTCTCAACCTCGGTAAAATCTCAGCTCAACAAGCTGGTGAAGCATTAGTTATGGCATCAAAATATTTAAAGCGAAATTAAGTTAAGTACCTGGCTCTTCAACATTTCCACCTAATTCAACAATCTTTTTTCTAAGAACGATTGATTTTTTTTCATCACCGTTGGTTTGAGCTATTGCAAGGGCAAACTCTAATTTTTCGAGCTGGTGGCCACCCTCAAAAAAAGATAATTTTTTCTTTATGCGGTTTTTATTATCTTTGTATGAAATTTGTGAAGACATAAAAATTCATGCTTTAATTAATATTATGCCAACAAAAGGGGACATTACGAGAGGAAACTAAAAATATTATTTGACTATAAACTTAAACAAAAAAAATTTTTTCTAATATTATGTTCAAACATCCTTGAAATTTATGCCTAACATAAATCTAATCTATTATCTTTTTGCAGGTTGTATTTTTGGAGCTTTAGCTCTAAAAACAGGTATTCCTGCAGCTCCTCTAGCAGGTGCTTTAATAGGCGCAAGCATACTTAGCATAAGTGGCAAAGTCGACATCGCAGAGTGGCCAATCGGAACAAGAACAATTTTAGAAATCGGAATTGGAACAGTCATTGGTACATCATTAACAAAAGACTCATTAGTTGATATTCAAAATTTATGGAGGCCAGCTATATTAATAACTTTTACTTTAGTTATTACAGGATTAGCAATTGGATTATGGACAAGCAGATTACTTAATATAGATATCATTACAACAATTCTAGGAGCTGCACCAGGAGGAATTAGCGGAATGAGTCTTGTAGGGTCTGAGTACGGAGTAGGACCTGCGGTAGCAACTTTACACGCTGTAAGATTGATTACTGTACTCTTAATTCTTCCTTTAGTTGTGAAATGCTTGAATATATTTGGAGTGATTAAATCTTAAATTTCTATAGACATATTCACAATAAAAGATATTTTTAAATAGAAGATAAAAGCCTAATGCAAAGATTAAAGAAGAAAAAACTTATACCACTAGCGTTGGTAATTTTTGCTCCTCTAACCCTTACTACGCCAAGAGTAAATGCAAGTGCATTTGGAGCAGAAATTTTTTGTACTATGAGAGATGGCGGAAATGACCATGAAAGTAGTTGGGATGCAGCTTATACGTATATAAAAAAACAAAAGGGAGGATTATTCAAAGTTTCACCTAAAAATGCAGCAGCGCAAATTACTGAAACAGTTATAAGAGAAAGAGAAAAATTTAGTTATTGCGTTGAATATTTAGATAATCTTCATCCAAATAGAAAACTAATACGAGATTTAGAAAAAGAAGAAAAAAGAAAAGAAAAAGAAGCAAAAGATAGAGAAAACAAAAGAAAAAAATTAGAAAAAGAATTAGAAGAAACTAATGAAGAAATTTCTGAAGAATTTACTGATGAAACACTTGATAGATATAGTTATTAATCAATTTTTTATAAAGATAATAATTTGTTCTAATTTTACTAAATACTATTTTGTATCTAAACACACTAAAAAATATTTTTACTGGCCAATATAGACTAAAAAGAATAAATAATTATTGACTTTTAATATATTCAAGCCATTATTTATTTAACTAAATATTCTGAATGCATATTAATGATGCGGTGTTTTTAGAGGATTTATGTCCTAAGTTCAGATTGAGACAATGGCGAAAATCTATTCATAGGTTTACAGGAAAAAGTTGTATATATTGCGGAAAACCATCTGAATCTATTGACCATGTAATACCACGAAGCCAAGGAGGCTTAAGTACAACAGAAAACTGTGTCCCTGCATGTCTTTCCTGTAATGGAGATAAATCAGATGAAAATGCTTTGTATTGGTATAGAAGGCAAAAATTTTATGATCCTCGAAGAGCAATGGCTATAAGAGCTTGGTTAGAAGGAGATTTAAGATTAGCTATTAGATTACTGCAATGGGCTAATCCTAATTTTAAGGTAAAAAATAAAAATTACGAAAAAGATGAATCAGAATATAAAGCAGCTTGACTACCAAACATTACATATTTTTCTAGAGTTATAACTCTCACATATATTTTCCAATTCTTTTGGAGATTCTGGAAATATTAAAATTGTCGAAAATGCAAGAAGAAAGACAAATAATTTTTGGTAGAATTTAAAATTAACTAAACTAACTTCTTTCTCTATAAGACGGGGATAACTTTTGCTAATACAGAAAGTTTTTGATTTTAAATCGGGCTTAAGAGCTGTCTTCATCATTAATTAATACATATGTACTACTTTAACCCAGCATGAAGAAGCCTGCAAGTTTACTAGGAAATACAAATAAATTTTTAATCTTCGGATGTGGTTTCAGCGGTAGTTTTTTTGCAAAAACAATTAGA
>NZ_JAKVCI010000006.1:0-89509 GCF_022447305.1 Prochlorococcus sp. ALOHA_ZT_50
TTAATACTTCATCAAAAAAAATAAAATATAGTTTAAAAAGTAACATAATCTCTTGTTATAACTATGGGATCATTACTTTTTAAAAAAGATAAATTTTCTATAACAGAAGCTCATGTTGATAAAAAATTCAAAAAGTTTTTTCTTCATGATGTATCAAATTGAAAATTAAAGTGAAGAAAAATCAATCTAAACTTGAAATTTTTAATTTTTATCATAGCTGGTTAAAAATTGTTTAATTCGGTTTTCTCTATGCAAATATTTCTCAAACCTAAAATTAATCAAATAAATTAATTTAAGTTATTAATTCAAAATGACAGAAGAAAAAAAGGATTCAAAAAAATGTTCTGGAAAGAAAAACATTATGTTTGCCTATGGTTTTATACAACTTGGTTCTAGTTTCGTATCTGCAATAGCTTTAGCTGCAATCGCTTTTGGATTCTGTTCAGTAAAAAAAGAGTCTAAACTTTTCAATAAATGTGTTGCAGAAATTATTGAAGATGGTGGTACCAATTCTGAGGCTGTAAGGTATTGCAATGGGGGCAATTAAAATACCTCAGAGAACAATTAAATGGATTCAACCTGTGATTTGATTATTGACTCTTTAAAAGAGGAGCCAATTGGAGAAACTGATCATTTTATTTGGTTCATAACAGATATTGGCATTGTTGCCCTATTTAAAAGAGAGGAAAACTTTGAAACTTATAGTTCGAATGTCGAAATTGAGGCAAATAAAATTGCTTTGGATATAACTAAAGAAGAGAAAGAGTACCTCAAAATAAAAGAGAGACAGCTTTTCTTGTTTTATTCATAATCTAGGATTTAGTTCTTGATTTAGTAAGATGGCTCAAGGTTAAAGGCCGGCTCCATAATATTGTTTTCGCTAATTAATTCGTAGGTTAGCTCTTTATTTAGGGCATTTATATAAGATGTATAAAGTTTTCCCCAAACAAATTCAAATTCATCTTTACTTAAATTCTTGAAAAGAATTTCTCCTTTGAAGTAAATGTGATAAGAATCATTCATCATGGAAAATTAATCTTATCCTTTTTAACGCAGTGAAATATGTATGTAGTATTAGGTGCTACTAAAAAGAAATTTATATTTGGAAGTCAAATACTTTTAGACTATCCGTGTATTCATTTTTTGTTTTTTGAATAATCCGACTGTCTCATCAAGATCCATACACGGCTGAATACTTATATCCATTAACCTTCTCCAGGGATGCCATTGCTTCCAAATTGTCTCAAGAGAATCTGCACTCACTACAGAATGTCCAATCCCATTTTGAACCATAAAAATCCAAGAATGAACCTCATAGTTTTCAGGTCTGTTTTGGGGACCACCTGATTCGTACCAATTAATTAGCATTTCTGCCCCTTCTTCTTGATCCTCGCCATCTGTAAATTCGTAGGAAATCAAATACCTTTGCATATAGATTATTATTAAAATCTCTAAACTATTTTAACTCTAGATTTAGATATTGCCTCCCAATTTAATTAATGCTATGAAGTTTATAGAAGTGATTGTTTTAAATGACCGAAAGATTTGGGAAAATTAAAAAGAATATTTTGACTAATTTATCTTTTATAAATAAGACAATCTTGAAGTATTTTCAAAACCATGATCTGTTCGTATAGCTCCAGTTAACAGATAAAATTTGATACTTTTTAAAATACCTTAAATTAGTTACCATATTTGTACTGTATAGATACCAATGATAAATAAAAAGGATCAAAGCGATCCAATTGATAATTTAGAGTATGAAAAAGTTCTAGAAGAAGAAATAATTAATTCGTACGAAAGTAAATTTCAGAAAGATACTGAAGAAGATATTAAAAAGATTAAATTCTACAGACTTAAAAGAACTCCATTAGAAATATTAAATAGGTCATTTTTCTTTTTCTTTATTGGAAGTTTTCTTTTCTCTTTGTTTTTAGCTTATTCAGAAAGTAAGTTATGGTTCATACTTTATGTAATAAGTGCATTGTCATGTGTTTTCTATACTCCTAATAGAAAGGCACTTAAAGAATTAATAGCAGCTTGGCCAAATATAGAGGATCTCATTAAAGGGAGGAGTATGTGGAGAAAAGGCAAGTAAATAGATTATGAAACCGTTAAGTTCATTTAAAAAATGGTTATTAAATATCCTTGTGCCATACATAGAGGGCACCAACAAGAAAAAAGAGGATAAAAAATGAGTTTAATAAAGGTTGGAATTATTGTTGAAATTTTTTTGTTTGTGGGAGTTTTTTTATGGGTTAGGAAACTAAATAGTAAACAAAGTAGGCAACCATCTTTATCAAAAAAAACAATAAAAAATCTCAAATTTTAGAATTTTGATCACAAAATAAGGAATCTTTATAAAGAGATCAAATTTATGGGAAAATTCTTTACTTTTTTCTCTCACTTTGTATGTGAAATCGGTTAGAACATCTACATCGTTCTTAAAAAATATGGTTTCCTCCATTCAAGGTCTTGCTCCAATAACTAATCCATTAAATAGTGTCTTAGTAGAAAAGAAACTAATAAATGTTGATCAAAAGTTTATTCAACTTGTTTCTCTGGCAGAAGGTTTACCTCGTACAGAAGTTATTGAAAGTGGTAGAAATTATTGGAGAGGTGTTTGTAGAAGCTTAATTTTTAGATTTCCAGATGACCTCGAAATTTTAAAGCTTGATGTAAGAAGTTATGTAGATAGATCAAAAGGAATTATTCAGATAAGATCTGCAGCAAGATTAGGGCAATCAGATTTAGGCGTTAATCTAAGAAGAGTGGAATACTTGTTTAATCAATTAGAGAAATTTTAATTAATCTATTTTTTATAAATTTAAGGTTCTTTTTACTAAATAGTTGTGCTTTAATTCATAAGAATATTTGAATTGCCATGGTAAAGATAATCTTAGTTGGAATTATTGTCGCGCTTGTATATTCTCAACCTGACCTTCGTCTTACAGTCGCTGATTGGTTAAAAGCAGCTTCTGATTTTCTTATTGAATCAGTACAAGTAAAACCTTGAATTAATTTTTAATGAAGCATTAAATAAGACCTGAGACAGTAATCATTTGTTTAATGCATAGAGCTACGAAAATAAATATTATTATCCTGCTTAATATGTATTTCACTTAAACAAATAAATAGTTTTAGGAACATAATAGAAAATTTTTTTGAAATTTTTGAATAGTTAACGATAATAAGGGATATGAAGCTTAGATTATTTGAGTTCTATTTTATTAAAGACTATTTAAGGCCTTGGTTTGGTCTTATTTATTCTTTATTCTTTCTGTTTTTTTTAGGTGCAATTGGCTATCGAATAACAGAGGGATGGGAATGGAGTGATTGCTTATGGATGGTTCTGATCACAATAACCACTATTGGTTTTGGAGAAGTTCAACCTTTAAGTCCTGAAGGCAGGATCGTAACTGTTTTAGTAATCGTTGGCGGATTGATCTTTATTCAATTTACCTTTCAAAAAGCTGTTAGATTATTCGAATCCGGCTATTTTCAAAGAGTAAACGAATTACGTTTTAAAAGACTTCTTAGAAAAATGGAAAATCATGTAATTTTGTGCGGATATGGGAGGGTAGGTCAGGAAATATCTAACCAAATAAAAACGCAAAATATTCCAATTATTGTTGTTGAGAGTGATGAAGATAGAAAAAAGATTGCTGAAGAAAATGGTTTAGAAGTTCTTTGTGCTGATGCAACTCTTGATGAGACTTTAAAACTGGCAGGATTAGAAAAATGCAAAAGTTTGGTTGTTACCTTACCTAATGATGCTGCTAATTTATATGTGGTTTTAAGTGCTAAAGGGATAAGAAGTTCTATAAGAGTAATTGCAAGAGCTGGAACTGAAGAAGCTGCAAGTAAGTTGAGATTAGCTGGAGCAAGTATAGTTGTAAGCCCTTATATCGCAGCAGGAAGAGCAATGGCATCAATGGCTTTAAGACCAATAGCTATTGACTTTCTTGATCTGCTTGCAGGAAGTGAATGTGAAATTGAAGAATTTGAATTAAGTAATGATATTAGTCTTTTTGAAACTGCAGAGAAAAGATCACTTTCTGAACTTGGAATAGGCAAAAAGAGTGGGGCTAAAATATTAGCCATTAAAGAAAATGAAAAGTTGTTTACTAATCCTGGAGGTAATTTCATACTTCAACCAGGTCAGGTATTAATAGCATTTGGTAGTAAAGAACAACTAAATATTTTGAACGGATTATTAGGAAATCTTGTCGTAGCAGTAGAGCTATTAAAGTAGATAGATCAAGATTCAAAATTAATTGCTAAATTGATTGTGGGTGGAATAAATCAAATGAAAATATTTAAATTTCTATTTGTAATTCCTGTAATAACTTTAATAATTATTTTTCAAACCTCTTTGCAAAATAGATATCTAATGGCTTCTGATATTAGAGATGGAGAAACAATTTTTAGAAATGTTTGTGCAGGCTGCCATGTAAGAGGTGGATCAGTCGTTCTTAAAGGATCCAAATCATTAAAACTTTCCGACCTTGAAAAAAGAGGAATAGCAGATGTAAATTCAATAACAATAATTGCTAATGATGGGATTGGTTTTATGAAAGGTTATAAAAATAAATTGAAGGATGGAGAGGATAAGGTTCTTGCACAATGGATTATTCAAAATGCAGAAAAGGGTTGGGAGTAAATGAAAAGCTTATTTTTTGCATCTTTTTTATTTTTATTAGCTGAATATTCTTTTGCTGAGGAATTAATTAATTACACAATTACATCTGATTCTCAAATAAATACTTTAGAAGGTGATTTAGAGGCTATTGGAAATGTAGTTATTAAAAGCAATAGTGGTAATTTTGAGGCTTATTCTGACAAGCTTTCTTTTGACAAGGATGATAAATCTCTAAAACTTATTGGTAATGTTTATGTTAAAAATTTAGAGTCTGAGGGAATTGCAATTGAAGAAACATCTGGAGATGAGTTGACCATATTTACTGATACAGGAATTTTTGAATTCAAATCTCAAAATAAAAACAGAGTAAAAACAAAAATTAAATTCTAAATAAAGAGTTGATATTTAATTGAAATTTAAATTGCTAGCTGAGCTCTTAATGCCGATATATACATAATAATTTTATATATCAAAATAATTTGATTTATATATCTTTAGATTTTTAAATTATCCTTTGGCTGTAATTTATATTTAACAGACTCATTTCTCATTACAAAGTGGGCATTTTAAAAAAAATCCTTATTTTTTCTTCTGCTATCTCATTAGTTCTCTCTCAAGAAGCGATTGCTTCAAAAAGATTGAGCGGAGCAGGTGCTACATTTCCCTCGAAAATTTATACTAGGTGGTTTTTTGACTTAGCCAAATCAGGTGGACCAAGGGTTAATTACCAAGCAGTTGGTTCGGGCTCTGGAAGAAAAGCTTTTATAGACCAAACCGTAAACTTTGGTGCTTCTGATGATCCTATGAAGGCTAAGGATATAGAAAAGGTATCAAGAGGTTTAGTACAGATTCCTATGGTTGGAGGAACTATTGCTTTTGGTTATAACTATGATTGCGATTTGAAACTTACTCAAGAGCAAGCAGTACGAGTTGCAATGGGTATGGTTAAAAACTGGAAAGAATTAGGCTGTAAATCAGGAAAGTTAACTTGGACACATCGTTCTGATGGTTCAGGAACTACTAAGGCTTTCACAAACTCTATGGAAGCATTTTCACCAACATGGACTTTAGGAACTGGTAAATCAGTTAAGTGGCCAGCAGGCGTTGGAGCAAAAGGTAATTCTGGTGTTGCAGGTGTAATTCAAAACACTCCAGGCGCAATTGGTTATGTAAATCAGTCATATATTAAAGGTAATGTTAAGGCTGCTGCACTTCAAAATCTTTCAGGGGAGTTTCTAAAACCATCTGCAGAAGCAGGAGCTAAGGCTCTTAATGGTATTACTTTAGATGAAAATCTTGCGGGTAAAAATCCTAATCCAACAGCAAAAGGAGCGTACCCTATCGCTTCATTGACATGGATACTTGCTTACGAAAAAGGTAATGGTAGAAACACTAAAGCAATCAAACAAGCCTTTAATACATTGTTAAGTGATGAGTATCAAGATAAGGCTTCATCCCTTGGATTTATCCCCTTAAAAGGGAATATCCTTTTGAAATCAAGAGCTGCCGTTGAAAAAATAGGTAGTTAAATTTTTTAATAGATGTCAAATTATCATGACTTTCATATACCTTTAACCCCTCTTAAAGTCTTTTACAGCATTTAGTAGTAGATTTATAGAGATATTCTTTTTTTAATGGAAGAGAAATTAACTCTTTTCAAGAATCGTAAAAGATTCGGTATCGAAAAAAATATAGATATTATCTTCAAGAATACTGCTCTAGTCTTGTCTAGTTTCGTAGCAATAATACTTTTAGGAATTATTTTAGTAGTCTTTTTTCAGTCATTTGAATCCTTTTCAAGGTATGGCTTGAAGTTTTTAGTAACCTCTGAATGGAATCCTGTAAAAGATGAATACGGAGCTTTTACTGCAATATATGGCACATTGGTAACTTCATTTCTTTCGTTATTAATAACTATCCCTTTGGGCGTTGGAACTGCAATATTTATTACCGAGGACTTTGTACCGAAAGTTTTTAGAGAAATAATAGGTTCTTTTGTTGAATTATTAGCAGCTATTCCATCAGTTGTATTGGGACTTTGGGCAATATTTGTAATGGAACCTTTTTTTAGAGCCTTTTTTGTCTTTTTACATAATTTCTTTGGTTGGATACCTTTATTCAGTACAGAACCTACAGGCAGGAATTCTTTGTTAGCAATATTGATTTTAGTAGTAATGCTTTTGCCAATAGTGACCTCCATTGCAAGGGATTCACTTAATCAGGTTCCTAAAAAGCTTAGAAATGCAGCCTATGGAATTGGAGCAAGTAGATGGAAAACAATATTTTCAGTAATTTTGCCGGCAGCATTATCAGGAATTATGGCAGGTGTTCTATTGGCTTTAGGTAGGGCAATGGGAGAAACAATGGCTGTGACAATGATTATTGGTAATTCAAATGCATTTAGTTGGTCTCTATTATCTCCTGGATATACCATTTCCTCCATGCTTGCAAACCAGTTTGGTGAGGCTGATGGAAGTCAGGTTTCATCACTTTTTTATGCGGCTTTTGTACTTATGATCCTTTCTTTAGTGGTCAATATCTTTGCTCAATGGCTAGTTAAGAAATTTAGTCTCAAATATTAGATAATTATGAATTCACTTTATTACCAGAAAAGATTATCAAGAAATATAGGAGATAAATTCTTTACTTCTTTATCAGTAATTTGTGCATTGATCGCAATACTTCCTTTGATTTTTCTGGTGACTTATATTCTCATCAAAGGTGGATCCCAAATTACACCCGAACTATTTACTTTAGAACCAAATCCCCCTGGAGATGATTTAGATGCAGGTGGTATTAATCCTGCATTGATTGGAACATTAATTATAACTACTATTGCTTCAATTATCGCCATTCCAGTAGGTGTTGGCGGTGGAATATATTTAGCTGAATATTCTAAAGGGGGTGCTTTTTCAAGGTTTATAAGATTCGGAGTTAATGTTTTAGCGGGAGTCCCCTCAATAATTGCCGGTGTATTTATTTATGCCTTAATTGTTTCAACAAAGATCTTATTTGGAAGTATGTACAGTGGCTTGGCCGGAGGTATGGCACTTTCAATATTGATGTTGCCTACTGTGATTAAGACCACTGACGAAGGTTTAAAGTTAGTTCCTAACGAATTAAGATATGCGTCTCTTGGTGTTGGAGCAAGTATGTATACAACCATATTGAAAGTTACTTTGCCCTCTGCCTTTAGGTCTATTGCTACTGGCGTTGTACTTGGAATCGCAAGAGCTGCAGGTGAAACAGCACCTTTGATATTTACGGCTTTATTCTCTTACTACTACATAACAGGCTTTGGAGACTTGTTTTATGAGATGGGTTCTTTGGCTGTATTGATATACAACTTTGCTCTAGAACCATACGATGCACAGAATAAATTAGCCTGGGCAGCTTCCTTTATTCTTGTTTTATCGATACTATCAGTAAATATATTTTCAAGGATATTGGCCGCTTTTACTGAGAAAACTAAGAGAGTATAAATGATTAAAACTAATAAAAAAATACCAAAGAATATCATTTTATCTCTTGAGAATGTTTCTATTAGCTATGGAACTTTTGAAGCAGTAAGAAATGTTTTTTGTAATTTTAAAAAAGGAAATATAACCTCCCTTATTGGACCTTCAGGTTGTGGTAAATCAACTGTTCTTAGATCATTAAATAGGATGAACGATTTAATTCCTAATTGCTCATTAAAAGGGACTGTCCTCTTTGATGGAACTAATATTTACGATAAAAGAGTAGATCCAGTTGAAGTAAGAAGAAGAATTGGAATGGTTTTTCAACAACCTAATCCTTTTCCTAAATCTATCTATGAAAATATTGCATTTGGGGCAAGAATTAATGGCTTTACGGGAGATATGGATGAATTAGTGGAAAGTTCACTAAGAAAAGCTGCTTTATGGGATGAATGTAAGGATAAATTAAATGATAGTGGTTACTCTTTATCTGGTGGACAACAACAAAGATTATGTATTGCTCGAACCATCGCAATTGAACCTGAAATAATTCTCATGGATGAGCCATGCTCAGCTTTAGATCCAATCTCTACTTTGAAAATAGAAGAGACGATGCATGAACTTAAGAAGAATTACACAATAATAATCGTTACTCATAATATGCAACAGGCATTAAGAGTTAGTGATATGACTGCATTTTTTAATGCAATTGAGTATGAAGATGGTGATGGAGGAAAGGTTGGTTATCTTGCAGAATTTAATTCGACAAAGAAAATTTTTAACTCTCCAAAAGAAAAAACTACTCAGGAATACATATCAGGTAAATTTGGTTGATGTTTAATTTTTACTTTTAAAAGAAAAATTTTTACCTTTAAGAAAGGCAAGGGGTAGACAAACAGTATAAATACCTATATAGTTATTTCGAATTAGTAAGTTTATCTTTGAAAAACTACCCTTTTCTACCTTTCTTGATTTTTGCAGGGGCTCTCATAACAACTGCAACAATAGGATTGCCTGTATTTACTTCATAATTTAAGAGTATTTCTATTTCAGGTAATCTTATGGTTTCAATAATAAATAAAGAATTAATTGGAAGTCCTCATAAAACCTTAATAAAGGGAAATTTATTTGACTTTATAAAAAAAAGAGAGAATATGAATCTGTGTGGGAGTGAAAAATCTGTATTAAAACCATTTTTAAAAGTGGTTAATTTCTAATTTATTTATCATGGATAAAACTAAAGAACAGTTAGAAAAATTAAGAGAAGTAGCAGAAGCATCTCTTACAAAAACGGATGAACTTCAAAAAGTTCTTGCTCAAATCGAAGCTTTAATGTCTAGAGAAGAATCACAAACATTATCAAAGAAGAAATAATTATTTAAAAAATAATTTTAGGTTTTGTACTTTTAATTACACCTCTACAATTCCATTGTAGTTATTAATTGGGTATGCAGAACCCGTTCCAAAGTTTTCTGTTAGGTCTCGAGGTCTTACCTTCTTTAAGTAAAAGACCTCTTTAATTTGTTTGTTTTTATTATATTTTTATAACCTGCTTATTTAGTTGATTACTTTATAGATTTCTTTCAAGCAGACATTTACATCGAAAGATTCAGTATTTACAACCTCTAATCCTGTTTTTTCTGTAACTTCAACAGTGGCATTGCATTCGTCTTGTTTAAGAGCCATGTAACTTGGCTTTTTATCTTCTATATCTAATTCAACACTTGATTCAGTATCTTCCTTATATTGCTCCATTACTAGTGTAAGTGCCTCTATCTCAACGGAAAAATTATCATTTGCTTTTGCCCCAAATGGGATGACAAGAAATGGAAATAAAATCAAGGCTATTAATTTTTTCATTTCTATAAAATGTGTTTATTTTTTTTATAACGTGGATTGTCTGCTAAAGAAAGGGTCATTAGCTGTATAAATTTTTTATTATCTATTTCTACTAGTAGAAATTGATTAATAGACACAAAATAATAGATAAATAAAATAAACGAGACTTTTAAGTATAAATTGGTATATCTAAATGAAAAATTTAAGTCACTTCAATAGGATTTTTCTTAAGATTTTATTTCGATAATTTCTTCTTCAGAAACAATTGCCCATTTTTTAAATGACTTTTTGCAGGGATATCCTCCTGTTAAGTCTCCAAATGCAGGAATATATAAAACATTTTTATTCATATCCATTGCAAAACACCTAAAAGATAATTTATCTCCATTGTTTTTTAAATAGATTTTTGGATGATAATGTCCACAAATATTCAAGGTTTTATTGTTTTCTAAATTAACTGGTTCATGGCTAAAAGTAATATTTTTAGTTTTTCTAATATCAAAAATTTTTATATTTTTAATATCACAACCTACATCGTGATTTCCGAGGACGAGTTCAACATTAGTTTTTAGTAGTTCAGGAAGATCCTCAACTTTTTTTTGAAGAGTTTTATCTATTGAATATTTGCTGTGGAATAAATCTCCCAATATTATTAACTTTTCAGGACTATATTTTTTTACTATTTTTTTTATTCTTGCGAAATTGTTTTTATCTGAATTATTAGTAAGAGGTATACCATTTTGCTGAAAATACTCAGCTTTCCCAAGATGAATATCGCATATTAACAACTCTTTTGTTTCCGGTAGAAATAACGCTCTTGAAGGAAGCATCTCTAACAATGTATCTTCCCAACAAAATTTAAAAGAACTTTTTTTCATTTAATCACTATATTTTTTTATAAGTTTTTCTACTCTTTTTTCTATTGGTTCATTGCTTAAAGTATTTTTAAGTCTTTCAACTAATAAAGGGAAAGCAAAAGGAGTTGGAGTTTTTATCTCGTTTAATAGCATTTTTAAATTTTTTAATCTTTCTAATGATCTAGATATTCTTTTATTTTCTAATTGATATTCTTTAACTTCTTGATGCGATTGTTTTATCAAAAGATGGCCTTCTTCATATTTAGTAAAGACATCGTAGAAAAGACTTGAACTTATTTGAAGTTGGGAAGAAGTTTTTGTTTTGGTTGGATTATTTTGATTTACTAGTCCACTTATTTGGGCAATATTTTTAAATCTACGTTTTGTTAATTCTGAAAAATTAATTGCATTTTCTAGATCTTCTTCTAATTTTTTGTTATTCAAAAAGTAATCAGCTTCTTTTTTTATTATGGAAAAATCATAATCTTCTGCAGTAGTTAAGCTGAATCCAAAATCATTAGCAGTAATACTAAATGTAGATTGTTTTAATTTTGCCAATCTCAAAGCCCATAAAAATGCAATTCCTTCATTTACAAATTTGCCATCAAGTGTAAAAACAAAAAGATTTGATAAATCCTTGGTTTTATATATTTCTATAAGGAATTCATCTTTCTTTGGAATATTTGAAAGAACTTTTTGTTTCTTCAATATTGGGCGTAATGAATTGAGTTCAGGATTTAAGCAATCATAATTTTCTAGTTCGTTGCATATATCTATTTCTTTTCTCAAACTCTCACAAAGTAGATCAGAAATTGCCATTTGACCTCCAACCCATGCAGGAATTAGAGAACTTTTTTTTGTTGATTTTTTAACGTATAAAATCATATCTCTTATTCTTACAAATTGAAGCATTTTGCCGGCAAAGTAAAATGTATCTCCAGGATTTAATTTTGAAGCAAAATTCTCCTCTAAATTACCTAAGGATTTACCTTTCATATATTTGACATTCACAAATTTGTCACTTGTAATTGTCCCAATATTGAACTTATGCATTCTTATTAAAGATTTGTCTTTTACAAAATATTTAAAGTTTTCATTATTATTTTGTGATTCTTCTTTAACTATCTTTTTATATTTTGGGTATGCTTTAAGACATTTTCCTCCATATTCTAAAAAGTCAAGACACCAATTCCAATCTTGATCTTTTAAGTTTCTATAACTCCAGCAATTTTTAATTCTTTCTTTCTCAATTTTCGGATCAAAGCCATTTCCGCATGCCAAACTTATTAGATGTTGAAGAAGCACATCATAAGATAATTCAGGAAGTCTAATTTCCTCAGATATACCACTTTTTATTATTCTTCTCATTGCACTAATCTCTAATAACTCTAAAGAATTAGTAGGCATAAAAATTATTTTTGATTTTCCACCTGGTCTATGAGCACTTCTTCCCGCTCTTTGGATAAGTCTAGCTAAATTCTTTGCACTACCAATTTGAACTATTTGATCTACAGGTTGGAAGTCAACTCCCAAATCTAACGAGCTGGTGCAGACTACCCATTTTATTAATCCGTCTTTAACCCCTTCTTCAACTCTTTTTCTATCTTCTTTATCGAGGGAGCCGTGATGAAGTGCGATTTTGTCTTCCATCTCTGGGAGAAAAAATTTAAGACATTGATACCATCTTTCAGATTGATTTCTCGTATTGGTGAATAATAAGGTGCTTTTATTTTTATCTAGGATTTTTAATAGTGAAGAATGACTTCTAATCCCAAGATGCCCACTCCATGGAAAGGTAGTTTCCTCCTCTGGTAAAACACTTATAATTTCGATCTCTTTTTGAATATTTGTACTTATAATTTTGGGTTTAATAGCGCTCATCCCAACTATTGCTCTTGCTGCTTCTTCAATATTTCCAATAGTTGCAGACATTGCCCAAATTTGTAAATTTTTTATATTACCTCTTAGCCAACTTAAAGATAACTCGCACTGGTTTCCTCTTTTACTACCCATCAATTCATGCCATTCGTCAATAATTATTGATGACAACTCCTTGAACAGATTATTAGATTCTTTATTAGAAAGTAAAAGAGATAAAGACTCTGGAGTGGTAATAAGAATATTAGGTGGTTTAGCTAGTTGCTTTTTCTTTTCATATGGGGTTGTATCCCCGTTCCTAATTTCAACAGTGATTTCTTTATTAAAATGCAAAGCTGCTAATTGTATGGAATTTTTTAGATCTCTACTTAGTGCTTTTAAAGGGGTTATTAATAATATATTCACACTTTTATTATTTTTGGGATCTTCTATCTTTGATAGAGGTCCCATTAATGCAGCATAAGTTTTGCCGCATCCAGTAGGAACTTGTATTATTCCACTCTCTCCATTTAAAAATGCTTCCCAAGATTCGATCTGATAGGGTAGTGGCTCCCATCCATTTGTGGAGAAAAACTGTTTAATTTTAGAAATTAAATTATTTTGCTTATTATTTTTCGTAATATTTTTCATGATATTTTTTTCATTAGTTCATAAGCATTCTCTAGGCTATCTGCATCATTAATTTTTTTATCTTTTCTCCATTTTGTTATTCTTGGAAATCGTACTGCTATGCCTGACTTATGACGTTTAGAAATTTGTATTTTCTCAAAAGATATTTCGAATACCATTTCTGGTTTTAACGATCGAACAGGACCAAATTTTTCTATTGTATTTTTTCTTATCCATTTATCTAGCTCTTTAATCTCAATATTCGTTAAACCAGAATATGCACTTGCAAATTTAATTAATTCTTTGTCTTTCCATAATGCAAAACTGTAATCTGTATACAGACCAGCTCTTCTACCGCTACCGCCCTTAGCGTAAATTAGAACAGCATCCAGTTGCATAGGATCAACTTTATATTTCCACCAAATACCTTTCTTTCTACCAGAGGAGTATATAGAAGTCTTTTTCTTAATTATTAATCCTTCAGTATTATTTTCTCGAGATTTTTCTTTATAAGTTAAAGCATCAGGCCAATCTTTAGGAAAGATTAAATCACATATTTTGAAAATATCAGAGATATTATTCTCAGTTTTAATTTGCCATTTTGAAAAATATTTTTCTAACTCAATTCTTCTATTTTCTAATTTAATTTCTCTTATATCTCTCCCATTAATCTCTAAAAGATCATAAGCAATAAAAATAATTGGATATTTTATTTGGATTGATCTAGTAGGAGACTTTCTATTTATTCTTTTTTGAAGTAAAGAAAAATCAAAGGCAATTTGTTCTTTAAAATTCCAAACTAATAATTCCCCATCAAGAACAAAATCATCTTTTATATGTGACATTTTCTCTACTAATTCTGGGAAAGATTCATTTACTAATTCTTGCCCTCTTGTCCATAACGAAACATTGCCTGATCTTTTAATTAATTGCATCCTTATACCGTCGTATTTCCATTCAAATTGAAAATCATTTATTGAATTTTTGAAGATTTTATCTTCAATAGTATTTGCTAGAAGAAATGGAAATGGTTTGGAATTTAACTCTTGAAGATTGATATTCTTGTTAATTAAAAATTCATATGAATCAATTGAAGGTTTAAAATCACCCATCAACCTATGAGAAATAATCTCTTCCTCAATATTAATTAGTTTTGATATTGATTTTGTGATTAATCCGATAGAGACTCCTACTCTAAAAGTTCCTGTAAGAATTTTATTAAAAATTAGATGGTTATCTTCAGGTAATGTTTCCCAAAGATTTTTAATTTCTAAATTTTTCTCCTCCTCATTAAGTTTTGATAATGCAGGTATTGTTTCGCTTAGTAATTCATTGAGACTTATATTTGATAATTTCTTTTTTCTAGAATTAGTTTTATTTTTAAGTAATAACGTTATTACCTCAGCAGAATCACCAACTTTTAAATAACATGTATCAATTAACCATTGAGGATATTCATATATTTGAGAAAAAAGATTTTTTAAATATCTTCCACTAATAAATCTCTTATTACTTTTTCCAGTTAGTAAATATATTGCCCATGAATTATCTATTGGATCATTAGATAAAAAATAATTCTTTAAAACTTCAATTTTATTATTTGTACTATTAATTGAATCTAGATCGCCAAATAATTCTGAAAACTTTTTTAAGCTCATATTTATTTACCGAATAAAAGGACATTTATTGATTCCTTTTCAACTAAATATTTACTTAAGGCTTCACTATCTCCATGATGAAAAAATACATTTTTTGCTTCAGACTTTTTTACTACTTCCAGAATTCCATCCCAATCCGCATGATCAGAGATTGCGAATCCTTTATCATATCCTGATCTTTTTCTTAGAGCTCTTATTGACATCCATCCACTCGCGAAAGCTGTTTGAATGTTTTTGAAATTTTTTAAATAAGAACCCTTACTTAAAGATGGCGGTAATAATATTAGACTTCCTTTAAGTTCATCTATCTTTTTTTTATTTTCAATTTTTATAGTATCTTTAATATCAATTCCAAGTTCCCTATAACTATTGTTCATTTTGTGAATACTGCCATGGGAATAAATATTGCCTTTAAAATTTGTTTGACTAATTTCGTTTAACAATCTCTGAGCTTTTCCAAGTGAATAGCAGAAAAGTAAAGAAGTTTTTTCTGGTGAATTAGTTATCCATTTTGAAATATCATTTGCTATTTTATTTGATTCATCCCACTTAAATATTGGCAAACCAAAAGTACATTCGCTTATTAAATAATCAGTTTTTACTATTTCATATTGTTTGCAAGTCTGATCTTTTTGAAGCTTAAAGTCACCTGAAATTAGCCATTTTTCTTCAGCAAAAATAAACCTTATTTGACTAGATCCAAGGATGTGACCGGATGGATGAAAAGAAATATTAATGCCATTTATCTTAAATTCTTCTCCATATTCAAAAGTCTTAATTTTGATATTATCTCCAACTCTTTCTTTAAGAAGTATCGCAGTTTCCTTAGTAGAAATGTATTCTTCACAGCCAAATGTAAAGTGATCAAAATGAGCATGAGTTATTAATGCCTTTTTTACTGGCTTGCTTGGATCAATCCAAATATCAGCAAGTTCACAATAAAGATTTCCATCTTTATATCTAATTAAATATTCTTGTTTAGTTCTCAAAACTACATCTCTTACAATGAAGTTAATTTAGCTAATTATGCCCACGCTTGTTTTGATAAAGCTATGGCTGAAATTGTTAGTAAAGCAATAACTACAAATTTGTTACTCCAATTAATCATGAATGAACTAATTTTGTTGAAAGAAACTCTATTAGATGGCACAATCTTTTTTTTATTCATAATGTGATGATTTTCATTATTTTCTAAGTAATTTAAATTTTTAATCTCATTTATTAATTTAGATTCGCAAGTTGAGAGTTTTTCTACTTGATTTAATAATTCAATATCTTCTGGCCTTAATAAAGAATTTAATTCTTTAATTTGTCTTTCGTTTTTCATAAGAAATTCATTAACTATCTCATCTGTCCCTAACCCCTTCTTTATATTTAAAAGAATATCATCTCTTTCCCAGGATTTTTCAAGAGAATTTAAAATTTTGCTTATGCTCATTTTAAGTATTTTTACTTATGATAAATTATTATTTTTTTCTTCTGTGGCTTATTCCTTTAAGTAATTAAAAAAAATTATTTTTATTTAAGATTTACGAATAAGTCTGTTAGCAAAATATTTTATCTTTACCTTTTCTACAATTTTTTTAGAACTACTTTTAGTTTTAACTTTATTTAAATTGATCACTTCATCTGACACATTTTTGCCCGTTTCAAAATAACTTTTAATTTTTTCTAATTCTTCTTTATTTAATCTTTTTGTTGCACCTTTTGCATTGATTCCAAGTTTCTTGCAGGCTAATAATATTCTATTACTTTCGACATTAAGATCTTTGGCAATACTGAAAATAGGAGTGTTGATAGACATTATTTTCTTTACTATGAAATTTATTATTTATAGTATATTTATAAGTTAGAAATTAAATATATTTTTAATTATTATTAATTTTAAAAACTTTTTTTAATTAGGCTACTTCATCTTCAAAATTATTTAAATCATTAAACTTCTTCTTCATGGTTGGATTATTTCTAGTTAATTTCTTTACTGTCAAATCTTGAGATTTGCTGTCAGCAGATAAAAGATGTTTTTTTGAGAGAACTAAAGCCTCTTTAGTTTTTTGTAAATGGGTTATTGATTTATCAATTTCTGAAATTGCATCATTAAATCTATCCTGGGCAAGTGAAACATTTTTACCAACTGCATTTTTGAATTGCTCAAGAGTACTTTCAAAATTAGTTATGTCAAAATTCTCACGTTTCATTAAATCAATTTGTGATTTGTATTTTAAGGTTTCCATAGATGCATTTCTTAGCAGAGAAATAATGGGCAAGAAAAATTGAGGTCTTATGACATACATTTTTGGGAATCTATGAGAAACATCTACTATGCCAGCATTATATAGTTCACTATCTGGTTCTAGAAGGGATACGAGAACTGCATATTCACAAGATTTTTGTCTTCTATCTTTATCTAATTCTTTTAAAAAATCTTCGTTTTTTCTTTTATTAGTTCCATTTAAACTTTCATTCTTCATCTCAAACATTATGGATACGACTTCGGTTTTATTTTCATCAAATTCTCTAAATATATAGTCACCTTTACTTCCTGAAGTGGCATCATTATCCTTTTCGAAATATGAGTTTTTAAATGCAGAGGCACGATTCAGATTAAATTGAGTTTCGCAATGGATTTCTAATGTTTCTCCTATCATCTTTGTAGATAATCTAGATTTCATTTCTCTTAACTCCTGAATAGTCAGGTCCCTTTCACTAATTTTGCTTTTAAACTTTTCTTCAATTAATTTTTCATTAATTGAATGTTCAAGCCTCATCTTTTCAATGGAATTTGTTAATGATGAGTTCTCTTTTTCTAAATTAGTAACAGCTTCACTAACTTTGTTTTTTAAAGATAATTCTGAAATTAAAGACTGGTTTTTGATTTCATCCTTCAACTTGATTAATTCATTATTCAATGAATTAATTTTATTTGTTGCTTGATTTTTTAAATCATTAAGGGCATTTGTTTTCTTTTCTTCAGCTATTTTTAATTTAGATTCAAGAGTTTGGATCTCAGACTCTTTAATGCGATTTTGCTCTATTAACTGTATTTTTAACTCACGTTTTAAAATTTCCAAAGCTTTTTTATTATCTTCTTCAGCCAAAATAAGTCTTTCTTTTATTTGTTTGTTAAATTCTTCGTCTTTTATCTGAAGAAGTATTTCTTCAAAGCTGCTGGGATCAATTCGGAAAGTTTTGCCGCATGAAGGACATTTAATATCTTTCATTTTTTAATTACAAAATTAATATTAGAAAGGATTTAATATTCGAATTATGTAAAAAGAATATTATTCTTGACTAAGAATAAACAATGAACCAATATTATGCATTAAAAAATAAAGTAATTACTCAATAAAAGTTATATTAATCCTGATTCCTTAAGAATGTTTATTTTATTTGCTAATTCTATATCTGCAGAAGATATTGAGCGGTCTAAAGTTTTGTGAGATGAAACTGTGTAACCACTGTCATCAACAAATTCGTCTTCCCCATCTTTTAAGTGGGCATTTTCATTTTGGAGATCTTTAAAATTATCCGACTTGAATATATTTGACTTGCTGATATTACTATATCCAAAATTCGCAATTCCTCTGGCATCTAATGCTTCCTCAACTAATATTCCAACTACTTTAGATCTACTTATAGATTCGCTCTTGGATATTTCATCAATAATTTCAAGTACTCTTTTTCTAGGAAGATATCCTATCCTTTTAACTTTATTTTCCATAAGTCTTTACATATGTCAATATTGTAACACTTCTGTCAAATCAATTCAGATTTTGATTAATAGCACTTATGTATAAATTTAAATAGTAGGATTAAAGTATAATTTCAAAGAACACTCATTCAAAGTTATTTCTCAAATACTCATGGGGATAGTTTTAAATGCTTCTTCTAATTACTTTTTCAGTTTGGTTCTGATTTTTGAAATTTTCTAAATTTAAATTCCAAATATTATGAAAGATAAACTATATGATAATGCTGATAGCTTTGCAATGTCATTTGATGAGGAATGGGAAAATATTGATTGTGATGATTTACGATTAAAGATAGATAAGGTATTTGAACTTTTATCAGACCACCCTTTTTTAATATCTAATCCAGAAAATGCTAGAAAAATGGCAGAATTTAGGATATTTTCATTAAAAAAATTTCAATAATTATTTTTAAATTTTATTAAAATTGAATATTTAATATTAATCTTAATCTTAATTACTTAAGATTTAAATAGTTGGTGAATTAAAAAATCCCTTACTGTATAAAAATATTATTATGCCAATAATTGGACCTATCCCAAAAACAAAAAGTACTAATTTCGCAGAATTTTTTGTTTGACCTAATTTTTGATCTTTTAAATTTGAATTAGTTTGTTTTTTTTTAGATTTTTTCTTTTTCATGAAGGATATATTACTACAATTCGACTTTAAAAGATTTTGATATGTTATTGGGTTTGAAAAAATTTTTCAAATTGACAAAACTTATATGGGAGTCAAAAAAGATCGTATTGTATAATGTAAAGAATATAAAGGAAATATGAGTGCAACTAAGAGAGAGGAAGTTTGTTCTCACCTTAGATATATAAGGTTAGAGCTTAGAGAGATGCATCAAATGCTTATCAAAGAAGATTTGTTGCCAGATCTTAATGAAGCAAAGGAAGTACTCGCTCAGCTTGATGCTTTATTGGATTTATTATCAGAAAAAAAAGTAACCAAGATAAAAAGCCAATTTTGAGAGCTTTTAGTTAAATTGATTGTATTAAAGATAATTTGTAGCTGATTCTATTTTTTTTCTATTATCGTGCATCTGTTCTAATTTATTGTAAATTTCTTTAATTTGGATTTGTATTAGATCGGTCGAATGTATATTACTTAACGCATCTAATGTTGATAGAAGGCTTTCTTTGGCTTCAATTAAATGTCTACATTCTTTACTGCCTGCTTCGTATGACATAGGATTTTTATAAAAAAATAATTATCCCAAATATATTAAAAATTCTTCCGTATTGCTTGATACTCTTATTAAATCAACGCTTATTATTGTAATTTTCAATACAGAATAAGAAATTATTTTTACTAAGATTCAATAAAAACAAATGCAAGAAAAATCCAAAGACTATAAATTCTGTATTAATTTGGCACTAGATAATGCAAAAAAAAGAATTAATTTATTAGATAATTCTGACAAAAAGTGTGTTCTAGAAGAATATAAAGAATGGATTAATGATGGTTTAAATAAGCATACAGTTTTACTACTAAGAGATGATCCGATCATCTAGGAAAGATGTGAAAATATTTTTTAATTCTTTGTACTAGAAGTAACCCTAAATAAAAAATAAAGACTTACGATAAAAATTACTGACAGAATAAAAGTTAATGATGAAAAATTATCCATATTTATATTAATTAAAAAATTTATTTAACTATAGCAGTTAAGTTAAATAAGTCCTGCATTCAGTTTTCTTTGAAAAGTGAAAGAATAAATTTATTCAAACTTTCTTTTTCTAAAAATATTTTTTTCTTCTTATAGGTCTTTAATTTCTTAAAAATTAAATCAACTAAGTGTTCTGATTTTGGAGTCATATATTAAATTTATTTTTCCAATAAATAAATTTTCTCTTCACCTATTTTATCTGGCTTTGTTATTTTACATCCTTTATCTTTTTCCATATTGCAATCTTTTGTGGCAGGAACAGATTTCCAGGTACAAATTTTTTCTTGGGATTCTTCTTTTAAAATATTCCATCCATCATCTAAGTATTCTGAAATACCATCCTCTCCACAAGAAAACTTTATTTCCATTCTTTTCTTTTCTGAATTAGGATTATCCTCAATATTTTTTTCCAAATTATTTGTGGGATACTCTTTATTAGTGGATGTCCTACAAGAAATTAAGAAAATTGCGATCGGAATTAACATAGAAACTTGTTTTATTATTTTCATTTTTTTAACTTTTGATGATTCTAAATTATTTAAATTATAGTTTATTTTGATTCTATTAATTTTAATAGTTTATCCATTTTATTCATCAAGTCTTTTACATCACCTGGCTTCGGTAATATTAATTCTTCCGTAACTTCTAAATGCATTTTCTTTAAGTTTTGCCTCAAATCTTTTAAATGCATTTTTACGTTTTCTTTCTTTTGTTTTATATCAGTCATAGGAATAAAATTTAAACTTTATTAAACTTAAAGTTACTATCATAATATTGAGATGCTTATTTATAGAGAATAATTCAAAATTTAATTTTTTAAATTTTCTATTTCATAGATTTCTTCGCCACCATAACAAAAATTTGTAGATAACATTTTTATTTCTCTATTATTAATTCCGATTGTATTTTTATTTTTAATAATATAATTTTTAGCAATCGCTTCACAATCTAATTTATTTTTTGCATGTTTAATAACTGGATAAAAATATGCCAATGTAGTAATTACAAACAAAAATATTATTATTGATTTTTTTTCATTTTTAATAAATTCTTTAGATGTTTTTTTGGCTTTTAATATTTTTATTAGTAATTTATCTGGTAATCCTATTTGAACAAATAATAACTCTACCCACCATGGAAGATCCTTATCTTTCTTTTTCTTTAAGTTTGAGGAAGTATTCATTTTCTTGGCTTCATAGTTTTGGTTTTTCAGTTCTTTAGGATTAGTTGTTTCTTTTTTATTCATATCATCCAATGATTTATTTGGAATGTAGAGGTTTTATTTTGATTTGGAAACTATATCTTTATTTTATAAGTTTTAATTTAATTTATCTATGAATTTGAGTATTGTTAATCTGTATTTAGAAATTTTAAATGGCAAAAAAAAGAAGGAAGTTAAATAAAGATTTTGAGAGAAAAATATATTCATCAAAAAAAAATGTCGAATTAGTACTGGCAAAAATCTATGATATCGATGATGAAGACATACAAAAAGAATATATGAGCGCCTTTAACAAAGTGGTTTACTTATATGATGAATTAAAAGAAGATTACGAACGACAAGGATTTTCTGATAATTCTGAAGAACTTCTCACAAGCTATAAAAATGCATTTAATCTTTTCGAATCAGAATTTGAAATTTAAATTCAATTTCTAATTACCGTTTGTAAGGGGTTACAGGTATTTCAATTAGCTTTCCTTTTTGGAGATCAGATCTTTTCTCTTGTAAATTTTTGATACATAAAGATACTCTTTTCTCCTTTGCGCAAAATCTTTTTATTTGGTAATCAGTAAGTGATAATGATTTATTACTAAATGAAAAAAAGGCCAATAAAAACATAAAAAAATTTAATACCAATTTCATTTGTTCTCTCCTAACTATTTTCTAATACCCTTTAATTTAATTACTTTTTATTATAAAGATCTATGATTTCTTTTAATTCATCTTTACTTAACTCTGTTGAAATAAAAACTTCTTGAGCTGTATTACCCTTTCTTGCGATTGCTTTATATCCGTTTATAGTTTTCACTGACAATCTAATTATCAATTTAGAGGATCTTCCCCTGGCTCTTGAAATAACAGCTGGAGTTATTGTCTTGATATTATTTTCCAGTGCTAATTTTTGAAGTATTGGAATTAGACCTTCTATATTTGTACTATGATTTAAAACTAATCTTCCCAATTTATTTTTATTACAATTCTATTGGTAAAATTTTGTTTCTGAGAAATTAACTTTAGCTTTAAAATGATTAAAAAATTTTGAAGTTCTGTTATATTTATAAAAACGATTAAATTCTAATGATCTTTCAAATAGGTTGGGCAGCATTGGCTGCTATTTTTACTTTTTCAATTGCCATGGTTGTTTGGGGAAGAAATGGGGACGGATCCATTGACATATGATTTCATTTTTAACTTATGAAGTCTATTTAAGTAAATTTCTTATCTTAACATCGTTTGTTTTACTCATATTCATAACATTAGCTGTAATTTATATATCCTATGTCTCTTGGAAAGATAAAAAAAGATTAAAAAAATAGTTATTATTTTTTTTGGTTTTTTTTCTTATCCTTAATTCTGAGCTCTTCAATTAATTCTTTTGCTTGTTCCATTTTTGATATGCTGCTTTTGTAGATTCCAATATCTTTTTCTGCTTTATTAGCAGATAAGCTTAACTTCTCAAAAATATCAGAGGTCATCTTATTTTTATCTGATTCATTTTTCTCTTTGAAATCTTGGGAGTTTGAAATTAATATATATATCCCTAAGTTCAAAATCCTTGAAGGATAAAGTTTAGAATTACTTTTTTCTACTAATAATTTTAAAATATCTTTAGATGTTTTATCCTTTAATTCTTTTTGAGACTTTTTAGATATTTCATTAATTTCCTTCGCCTCAAAATTTGTAGAACTGCATAAAGATTCAAAAAGTAGATCCAAGTGTTTTTCAGGTTGATATCCTTTCATTAATTCTTTGAATGTTTCGGTGAGGCCGACACAAAAGAGATAATCTTGCGTAAATTCATTTTGATGGTTCAAAAGATTAAGTTCGACAAGCATTTCATCAACTATTCTTTTATATAAACCTGGAATGACGTAAGGAAATTTTTCATGAAATAACTTTTTGCTATCTGAAACAGTCAATTTTTCTTTCAATTTTTTATATGTAAACCTTAATAAGGTTAGCGTATGTTGACTCAATATCGTTAATATCTAATAAACAGATAAATATTATTATGATCCCTTTAGTTTTAGAAGAATCTGGCGGTAGTGAAAGAGTCTTTGATATTTATTCGAGACTATTAAGAGAGAGAATAATCTTTTTGGGAGAACAAGTTACTAGTGAAACTGCTAATAGAATTGTTGCTCAATTATTGTTCCTCGAGGCAGAGGATCCAGATAAGGACATTTATATGTACATAAATTCACCTGGCGGATCAGTATATGACGGATTGGGTATCTTTGACACAATGCAACATGTAAAGCCTGACATTCATACAGTTTGTGTTGGCTTAGCAGCTAGTATGGGTGCATTTTTGCTTGCGGCAGGTACTAAAGGTAAAAGAAGCAGCCTTAGACATTCAAGAATAATGATTCATCAACCACTTGGAGGTGCTAGAGGGCAAGCCAGTGATATAAGAATTCAAGCAGATGAAATTTTGTTCTTAAAAGAACGACTAAATACTGAATTATCAGAAAGAACTGGAAAGGATTATGACACTATCAAAGAAGATACTGATAGAGATTTTTATATGTCCCCAAACGAAGCTGTTGAGTACGGTTTAATTGATCTAGTGTTAGATAAGAAACCAATAAAAGTTTAGCTTAATAATTGAGGTGTTCTCTCTTTCTCAGGAATTTTGGTGAATTTGGAAAGAATACTTACAAATTCATCACCATCTAATGTTTCTTTTTCGATTAATAGGTCAACTATCTTATCCATAGCTTCTCTATTTTTGCTTACTATATCGTAGGTTTCTTTATAACATTCCTTGACCATTACTCTTACACTTTCATCTATTTGTTTAGAGATTGAATCAGAAACTTCACTTCTAGTCATTAAATCTCTACCAACAAATACTTCTTGATTACCACTTTCTAAAGCTATCGGACCTAAATTACTCATTCCAAATCTAGTAACCATTTGGCGGGCCATTGAAGCAACTTGTTGGAAATCACCTCCCGCTCCTGTTGTAATCTCACCTTCTCCAAAAACTACATCTTCAGCAGCTCTTCCTCCTAAAGCACCCATTATCCTAGCTTTTAATTGCGCCCTGCTAACAAGGGTTTGTTCATCGTCTGGGGTAAACCAAGTTAATCCTTTAGCTTGACCTCTTGGAATGACGGTCACTTTTTGAACAGGATCATGGGCTTTAACAAGTGAACCTATGAGAGCATGGCCAACTTCATGATAAGCAATTAATCTCTTGCTTCTACCATCTGTTAATGGAGAACCTTCCATTCCTGCGACAATCCTATCTACAGAGTCATCAATTTCTGAGATACTTATAGAGTCTTTTCTCCTCCTTGCAGTTAATATAGCAGCCTCATTTAATAAATTTGCTAAATCTGCTCCAGTAAAACCTGGTGTTCTTCTCGCAATGCTTTCAAGCGTTAAATCCTCTTGAAGTTTCTTATTCCTTGCATGAACTTCCAATATTGATAGTCTGCCCTTGATATCAGGTGCATCTACAGTTACCTGTCTATCAAATCTGCCTGGTCTCATTAACGCTGAGTCTAGAACATCGGGCCTGTTTGTGGCTGCAATTATTATTATGCCACTATTACCTTCGAAACCATCCATTTCAGTAAGTAATTGATTGAGAGTTTGTTCTCTCTCATCATTACCTCCACCAATACCTGCACCTCTTTGCCTTCCGACAGCATCGATTTCATCAATAAAAATTAAACAAGGACTATTCTCTTTAGCTCTTTTGAAAAGGTCTCTAACTCTACTAGCACCAACACCAACAAACATTTCAACAAATTCAGAACCTGATAATGAGAAAAATGGCACACCAGCTTCACCTGCAATTGCTTTAGCTAAAAGGGTTTTACCAGTACCAGGAGGTCCTACCAATAGAACCCCTTTGGGAATTCTTGCTCCTACAGAAGTAAATTTTTCTGGTTTTTTCAGAAAAGTGACAACTTCTTGCAAATCCTGTTTAGCTTCATTAACGCCTGCAACATCATCGAATACAACTCCTGTTTCAGCTTCCATTGCAAATCTTGCTTTAGTTTTTCCAAACTGCATTGCTTGGCCAGGACCTCCAGGCATACCATTTGACCTCCTCGCTAACAAAATTAAACCTCCAATTAAGATAGCCGGGAAGAGTAAATTACCTAAAATTCCTAATGCAGGAGGAGCTGTTTTTATTGGATGAACATCAAAACTAATTCCCTCATTTTTTAAAATATTTATAAGTTCTGGTGTTAAGCCGGGAAGATCTACACGCAACCTTTGAACTTTATTATCTAAATCCGAATCTATTGTCTCTATAACTGCATTTCTGCCTCCCTCAAAAATATCAACAGATGTAACCCTTCCTGAATTAATGTAATCTAAAAATCTGCCGTAACTAACTCTTGCTACCGCTGAATTTCTTGGTGCAACAGTAGTGCCATTAGATTTAAGCGAATCAACGTTGCTTGAAGATAAAAATTGGTAGGAAAGTGCTATTACTAAAAGTATAGGTAAAGCCCATAAAATTAATGTTTTAAATTTTTGATTCATTAATTTGTAGAAAGTCAATTCTAGGATTCTAGAATGAATCAGTGCATTTCGTTGATATTTTCTCTAACTTTATGCTTATACTACTCTTTAATGTATCTAATTTATAAATGAAATTTGAGATCAACGATAAGGTTAAGTTGATTGCGCCAGTCTCTTACTTGAAGACTTCAGATAATATGCCGATGTTAAGACCACCTGATCTAGTGGCAATTGATGAAATTGGGGAAATCCTTTCAATTAAATCTCCAGATACTGTTGAAGTAAAGTTTAGGAGAGGTTCGTTTTTAATAGATATTGATAAGATTGAGAAAAACTAATCTAAAAGTTTTTCTTCCACCTATTAGAAATTTCTAAACATATATTTTTATTTCCAGAAATACTCAGAAAAGGTTTTGAAAAATACTTATTAGTTAATTTAAAAATATCTAACGAAGATATTTCCTCTATTTTTGAATTTAAATCGTTCTCAGAAATTGGTGAAATACCATAACTAACTAACTGTATCTTTCTCTGTAAAATTTCATCTAGTGATTGATTTCCTAATAGAAAAGAACCTTTTAGTTTTTCTTTTGCTAAAAATATTTCAGCATCAGTCAACGGATTTAAAAGTAAATTTTTCCATAGTGTTGATAAAAGTTCAAAAGCAAAAAGTGCTTGCTCATTAGATACGGATAAATAAATTAAAAATGGGGCATTTCCACTCCTGATAGGATAATAAACACCTAAATCGTAAGTGATACCATGTTTTTCTCTAAAAAGTTTAAATAAAGCAGCGCTCATTCCATAAGATAAATATGACTCCAAAACCTTAAGAGGAAAATATTCACTACTTCTTCGCGAGCAAGTTTGGTCCCCCATCATTATTATTGTTTGATTTGAATCATTATTAATGTAATCAAATCTATTCGTAGTATTTAAATTATGATTTAAAGGATCTGATTTTTCTTTTAAGATTTTTTTTTCTAATGTTCCAAAATTTTCTCCATTTATTTCGGGATTATTTGAAATTAAATACTTTTCTCTATTTTTTAAATTTTTAAACTCAAGCAAAACATCTTCATAGGTAATCTTTGAGACATCATTAGCATTGCCAATTGTGTTGAAAGCATAAGGATGATTTGAGTAAACAATTTTTCTCCATTTTTCAAAACAGATATTGAATGGATTCTCTTTATCTTTTTTAATGTGATCAATAGAAGATTTTTTTACTTTTTTAAATTCAGTTTCCGAGAGGATTGGCTTATTAATTATTAAATCTAATAAAGGGAATAATTTGCTGAAATGTTCATTTAGGGATTTAATACTTATTGAAATACCATCTTCAAATATTTCTTGATTTAATTCTGCTCCATAGGACTCAATATACTCAGAGAGAGTGAAATTGTTAAAACCTTCACATCCTCTGGTAAGTAATGAACAAAGGATCTTGTTTATCCCTTTTTTGCCAGTACTATCCATATCACTCCCCCCTTTAATCCAAATTGAAGCAGTTGAAAAATTTCTTTTTTTATTATTTAAAAAATATCTTTTTAACATTTACCAGGGGATGCAACTAATGTAAATTTCTCTCCACGGATATATTCTGTGATCTCTTTGAAGTTATCCAAGTCATTCCAATATTTTAAATGACTCTCTAAATTATTTATTGAAGATTTTCTCCCCCAAAGAAGTTCATTTCCAAAGAATGAAGAGAGTTGTGTAGATGTCTCTAAATTAAAGATATAATTACTTTTCACAATATTTATTGCTTTTTTTATTTCATCCAAAGCCAAGGCTTTACAATTTGAGATCTCATCTATTGTTTTATTAATTTGCTTTTCTACTAAATCAATATCTTTGGACTCACAACTTGCTTCCATTATAAATAATCCTCCTAATTCTCCAGCATTTACATCTACATATACCGATTCAACAAGATTACTATCTTCTTTTAAAATTTTAACTAATCTGCTGTTTCTTCCAACAGAGAGTATTGATGCTAATATCTCAAGTCCAATAATATTTTTTTGATCATTTAGGTTTGGGATAAACCAAGCCATAAATATTCTTGAAAACTCTAAATTATCAAACTTAACTGACTCTCTACCATTCCTAATTTTTAAAGAAGGTTTATTTTTTAGATTTATTAAATTTGGACTTTCTTTTATGCCAGATAGATCACTTTTTTCAAAAATTTTATAAATTTCTTCAGAGAGATTCCCCGCAATTGCAATACAAATTTTTTCGGTAGTGTAATGTTTGCTATGAAATTTCACAAGGTCATTTATCTCTAAGTTTTTAATACTATGTTCAGTTCCCAGAATCGAATTGGCATAATTCGGACTTAACCAAACCCTTTTCAAAAAATAATTAAATAGTCTTTCTTCAGGCTGATCATTTTGTTGTTTTATTTCATCAATAACTACCCCTTTTTCTTTTATAAATTCATCAGGATTAAAATCTGGAGCAACGACAATATTTGTCAAAAGAGCAAGTGATTCTTTAAAGTTACTGGGTGGAACTAAGACATGGTAATGTACATCATCATAACCAGTTGAAGCGTTACTTAATCCGCCTAGTGATTCAATTTTATGGTCAAACTCACCTGGCATTATTTTGTTAGATCCTTTAAAAATCATATGTTCTAGAAAATGAGCAGTGCCGTTTTTATCAACATCCTCAAATGAAGAACCTGCTTTGCACCAAATATCAATGCTTATAAGCGGCAATTCTTTATTATCCACAAACACACATCTAGTTTTGCTTGAATGGGTGTAGTAGTTAACATCTCCTACGTTCATTTCGGTTCTCTCTTTAAATTCTATTTTGGTACTTTTTAGCCTTGTTGTCTGAATCTTTAACTAAAACAAAATTAACTGACCCTCTTATTTTGGATTTATTACAAAATATTAGAGAGCATAGATCCATGCTTGAGGACCTTAAGAGTATAAAAATTGATCCAAAACTAACTAACATAATATCTAAAGAAATAGGCAGAGAACTTTATATTGAAAATGAATTTCATAAAGCAAAAGGTTTTAGAAAGTTACATATTGAAGTAGCAGAATTTTCAAAGAATCTTAAAATATTACACTGCGTTTTTTTTCCTGATCCAAAGTTTGATATCCCAATTTTTGGGATGGATTTGGTAAAAATAAATGATATTGTTTCTGCTGCCATTGTTGATTTATCCCCGGCATCACAAAACCAAGGTTTGAAATACGAAAAATTACTTTCTGAAGTTGATAAAAGTTCTTTTACCTCTTTGAGAGAGATTCCTAAATGGGGGGGGATTTTTTCTAATAATGTATTTTTTGCTTCCTTAAAAAGTAAATCTGAAAAAAATGATTTTTGTAGAGTTGTGGATCAATACCTCACTATTTTGATCAAATTAAGTAAGAAAGCTAAACCGGAAGTTAATGAGGAAATTATCCAAGAGAGAATAGATTTTCAAAAAAATTATTGTGTTCAACAAATGAAAAATGAGAAGACTAGCATGGTTCTTTTAAAATATTTTGATGAAAAATGGGTCAATAACTATATAAAAACAGTACTCTTCGATTTTTAATGAAATTAAAAATATTAAAAAATTTATTTATTTATTTTTTATTATTTACACCAATATCTCTTGGTGTTATTTCCTGTTCTGGAAATAATAAATCTAGTTCAAAATTTAAAGAGGAAATAACTTCAGATTTCATACCTCCTATTACAGCTGTTGCCGCACTTGGTCAACTTTCTCCTTCGGGAGAGATTAGACAATTGGCAGCTCCAATAAGTCAGTTTGGCTCTTCCCCCCGAATTGTCGAAATTTTAGTAAATGAAGGGGATTTCGTAAAAAAAGGTGATATCCTCGCAATCTTTGAAAATGGAGAAAAATTAATCGCTGATCTTGAAAGAAACGAAAATCTAATTAATACTATTAACGAAGAAATTACCCTAAAGAAAGATCAAATTCAAAGGTATGAGTTAGCTTTGAGCAAAGATGTATATTCTTTTGTAGAGTTTTCACAGAGAAAAGATGAATTATTAAAATTGCAAAAACAGAAAATAAACCTTATCGGAGATCAAAAAAATATCAAGATAGATCTATTTAATTCAAAACTAAGGAGTCCAATCGATGGTTTTATCCTTGGAATAAACACGAGAGTTGGTGAAAGGCCTCAAAATGAAGGGATTTTGGATATTGGTTCTAGTCAAAAAATGGAAGCTTTGATAGAGGTTTATGAATCTGACATCGATAGAGTCTTTATCTCTCAGAATGTTGAATTGAGCAGTGAGAATGGAGGTTTCCAAAAAAATCTTAAGGGAAAGGTGATTAGGATTAGTCCTCAGGTAAAACAAAGAAAAGTTCTATCGACTGATCCAACAGGGGATGCTGATTCACGAATTATCGAGGTACTAGTAAAACTAGATCAAGATTCTATAGATATCGTTCAAAACTATGCAGGAATGAAAGTGATTGCAAAATTTATTCCCTAATGAGTTTTTCTTTTTTAAAATTTAGAAAAATACCATTAGCTTGGTTGTTATTAACTAGGCAACCATTAAGGCTAGCAGTTGCCATAGCTGGAATCAGTTTTGCAGGGATTTTGATGTTTATGCAATTAGGTTTTAGAGATGGTTTATTTGACACGAGCGTAACTATTCATAAACTTCTAGATGCCGATCTTGTTTTGATAAGTCCCAGATCAAAAAGTTCTATAAGCATGAGTGGATTCCCAAAAAGAAGATTAATTCAAACTCTCGCAGTAGAGGATGTTGAAAAAACTGCTCCCGTTAATCTAAATTATTTACTTTGGAGAAATCCCGAAAATCTTAAAACTAGATCAATACTTGCATTAGGTTTTAATCCCTCCGATTCACTTCTTTTAGATGAGGGATTCTCAAAGAAAGCTTATAAATTGAGAAATCCATCAAGAGTTCTTTTTGACAAACTATCTAGACCTGAATTTGGACCGATTGAAGAATGGTTCTTATCTGAAAAAAAAGTTGAGACTGAGGTTGCTGGAAAAAGAGTAATTGTTGAGGGCCTTGTGGAGTTGGGACCATCTTTTGGTGCAGATGGTAATTTGATAACTAGTCGAGAAACCTTCTTAAGACTTTTTCCTGCTAATCCTCCTGGCAGTATAGAAATTGGTTTGGTAAAGCTAAAAAAAGGATCTGATCCTGAATTGATTTCAAGGATATTAAATAACTCACTCCCAAATGATGTTAGGGTTCTTACAAAAAATCAATTTATAGAATTTGAGAAGAATTATTGGAAAAATAGTACTGCAATAGGTTTTATATTTAGTTTGGGAGCATTGATGGGTTTCGTTGTAGGGTGTGTGGTTGTTTATCAAATTCTTTATAGTGACGTTACAGATCACCTCCCAGAGTACGCCACCTTATTGGCAATGGGGTATAGACTTAAGTCCCTTTTCTTTGTTGTAGCTAGAGAGGGGTTTTTGTTGGCATTGTTTGGTTATTTACCTGCTTATTTCTCTGGTCAAATACTTTACTCAGTTATAAGAAGTTCTACTAAACTCCCAATAATAATGGACGCAGATAAAACTATTTTAATTTTCGTATTAGTTTTAGTTATGTGTATGGGGTCCGCCGCTGTTGCGATGCGTAAATTAGTTGACGCTGATCCTGCCGAAATTTTTTAACAATTGAAGATAAATGGTTAAAGCTAATAAATCAAAAAATAATGTTAAAAACCTTAAAACAGTCTCAATAAATAATTTGAGTCACTTTTATGGAAAAAATGAGAATAAAAAACAAGTTCTTAATGACGTTAATTTAAATATTGATAAAGGAGAGTTGGTTCTTTTGAAAGGACCTTCTGGATGTGGTAAAACGACTCTTTTAACATTAATTGGTGCCTTGAGAACCTGTCAAAGTGGAGATTTAACTGTATTAAATAATCAGTTAAATGGAGCATCAAGGAAAACTCGTCAGATTCTTAGAAGAAGTATTGGAATGATTTTTCAAGGTCACAATCTTCTGAGATGTTTAACAGCAGAACAAAATGTCCAGATGGGCGCCGATTTAATAAAAGGTTTAACATATTTGCAAAGACGTGAAATAGCACGGAATTGGTTGTCAGCAGTAGGATTAGAAGAACATCATAAAAAGTTGCCAAATGACTTATCTGGTGGGCAGAAACAGAGAGTAGCAATTGCTCGAGCTTTATCTGCTAACCCAAAACTTTTATTAGCTGATGAGCCCACTTCTGCTTTAGATAGCGTCACAGGAAGAGAAATAGTAACCCTTTTAAGGAAACTAGCAAAAGAGCAAAATTGTTCTGTACTTATGGTGACGCATGATCCAAGAATTTCTGATATGGCTGATAGGATATTAAATATGGAAGATGGTAAAATATATAGTGCTCATAGTGAGCTAATATAATTAAAAGTTAAAAATTTTATGTCTAAGAGAAGGAATCTAAAAAAAGAAAAGCAGGAACGTAATAGAGCCTATGCTAGAAAATTCAAAAAAAGGAAATTAAGAACTGATGGAAGACCTGATGGTGGAAACGTTACAGGTACAGCAAATAATGGCGGTGCAGCTGATTAGGGAATATCTTTTATTTTTATCTTTTGGAGTTCAATATATTATGCATATTTAAGACATAATCATGAATGTAAGTATTGTTATACCGACTTACAATAGATTACCTATATTAGAGAAATGTCTATTTGCGCTTGAGAATCAAAAATTAAATACAAATATCAGTAATTATGAAGTAATAGTAGTTGATGATGGATCAACTGATGGGACAACCTCATGGATAAATAAAAACAAAGCTAATCTCCCACACGTTATTCTATTTCAGCAAGAACATGGAGGGCCTGCACTTGGAAGAAATCTGGGAGTAATTAAATCAAAATATGAAATTATTATATTCATTGATAGTGATCTTATTGTTTTAGACAATTTTATAAATTGCCACGTAGAAAAATTACTTGCCTCTTGGAGAAAAAATGATAAAAAATGTTTTACCTATGGCTCGGTAGTCAATACATCTAATTTTCTAAATCCTCAGAGTGAAAAACATAAAATAATGGACACTTCTTTTGCATACTTTGCTACTGGGAATGTAGCGATATCAAAAGAATTGATTTTAAGTGTGGGATTATTTGATACTTCTTTTAGTCTTTACGGTTGGGAGGATTTAGAACTTGGAGAAAGATTAAAAAAAATTGGGACAAAATTAATTAAATGCCCAAATGCAGTAGGTTTTCATTGGCATCCGCCATTTAATTGCGAACAAATAGATTCATTAATAGCTCAAGAAAAAGAGAGAGCAAAAATGGCTTTAGTGTTTTATAAGAAACACCCAAATTTAAGGGTTAGATTTATGATTCAATTAACTCCTCTCCATAATTTACTTTGGCAAATTCTTTGCTTGGGAGGACTAATCAGTGTTGATAGAATCCTTCCTTTATTAAGATTCCTAGTAAATATAAGAAGAAATAGACTTGCACTTGAGATACTTAGGATCCCTCTAAATATGATTTACATTAAACAGTTAACCAAATCAAGATAAAAAACTTTTAGAAATACACATCACTTGCTAGGATAGTTGAAATAAATTTCACACATCTGACAGTTTCGGGTGAATTATTAATATTAATTCCCCGTCAGATGGAGGCTAACCCGAAACCCTTTTTAAATTATGGCTGTTGTATCACTATCAGAAATGATGGAAGCTGGTGCTCATTTTGGGCATCAAACTAGACGTTGGAATCCCAAGATGTCTAAGTATATATATTGCGCGAGAAATGGAGTTCATATTATTGATCTTGTAAAAACAGCATTGTGTATGAACAATGCATATAAATGGACGAGAAACGCTGCAAAAAGCGGTAAACGTTTCCTATTTGTCGGTACAAAAAAACAAGCATCAGATGTAGTAGCTCAGGAAGCTACACGCTGTGGAGCTGCATATGTAAATCAAAGATGGCTTGGAGGGATGTTGACTAATTGGACAACAATGAAAGCTAGGATTGAAAGATTAAAGGATCTAGAAAGAATGGAAAGTAGTGGTTCAATAGCAATGAGGCCTAAAAAAGAAGCTGCAGTATTAAGGAGAGAACTTGAAAGATTACAAAAATACTTAGGTGGACTTAAGGGTATGAGAAGATTACCAGATGTAGTTGTATTGGTTGATCAGAGAAGAGAATCTAATGCAGTATTAGAAGCTAGAAAATTAGATATCTCATTAGTATCAATGTTGGATACAAATTGCGATCCGGATTTGTGTGAAGTTCCAATTCCTTGTAACGATGATGCCGTTAGATCTGTGCAACTTATTTTAGGAAGACTTGCAGATGCCATAAATGAGGGTAGAAAGGGCTCTAATGCCGAAAGAAAAAATTAAATTCCAATTTAAAACTTACTATTCACTATTTTTTATTACTTCAAATGGGAAACATTACAGCAAAACTTGTAAAAGATCTTAGAGACAAAACTGGCGCAGGAATGATGGACTGCAAAAAAGCACTTAACGAAACTGAAGGAAATCTAGATAAAGCTTTGGAATGGTTAAGAAAGAAAGGCATAGCTAGTGCTGAAAAGAAATCGGGAAGAGTAGCGGCCGAAGGGTCAATTGGTAGTTATATACATACTGGATCAAGAGTCGGAGTTTTACTAGAGTTAAATTGTGAAACTGATTTCGTTGCTAGAGGTGATATATTCCAATCTCTGTTGAAGGATGTCTCAATGCAAGTAGCAGCATGCCCAAATGTTGAGTATGTATCAATTGATGAAATACCAGAAGATGTTGTGGAAAAAGAAAAGCAGATTGAAATGGGTAGGGATGATTTATCTGGAAAACCAGAACAAATTAAAGAAAAAATAGTTGAAGGGAGAATAGCAAAAAGACTTAATGAGCTTGTTTTGCTTTCACAACCCTACATTAAAGATAGTTCTCTAACAGTTGAGGATCTTGTTAAACAAGCAGCTGCAAAAATTGGGGAAAATATCAAAGTAAGACGCTTTACAAGATATACATTGGGTGAAGGTATCGAAAAAAATCAGATGGACTTTGCTGAAGAGGTCGCATCAATGCAAACAAACTAGTCACTTGAATGATTTGAATAATTTCAATAATTACATAGATATAGATAAAATTAATTCTCAATTAGAGAGAGCAGACATACAAAAAAGAATATTAACTAGAAATATCTATAGGGAATATGAACTTTATCTTAATCTAGTAAGAGATCTACTTTTCATCTCTGTAGAAAAAGGCCTTAATCAAATATATAGTTATCCAACAATTAATGATAATTTCTTAAATGAAAATGAATTCTATAGTCTTTTTGAAAAAAAAATAAGTAAATTAATATTTACGAATTTGCCCTTTTTAACAGTAGAACAATTAAAGATAAATGAAATTGAAAAAAATATAAATAAGGAAATTAATTTTACTATTTTTGATAGTTCCACAAAAATAAAGGATGATCAAAAAGAAAAATTTCAATATGAAGATGGTTTTCAATTAAAAGAACCCACTCAGTTCGAGATTACTGAAGACTTTTCAAATACTTCTGAATATTATCAAGCTCATAATTATGAGAGATTCGTATCACTTGATTTAGATAATAACCACCATAATAATTATTTATCTAAAAACAATATTTTTGAAAATTTAGGAGTTGAAAAACAATTTATTTCCTCCTTACTTGAATTAATAGGAGAAGAAAAGGTGGAAAAACCAAGATATCAAGAAAAAGAAAATATCAATCAAATGGATAATTTACCAAAAAATCAGATTCTTAATAATTTTGATTTAATAGACAAGTCATTGGAAAATTTACTATTGAATCTTTCATATAATATTAACCAAGAATTATTCAAGGCAAATCTAATAAAAAAGATGATATCTAAAGATTCCTTTGATTACTTAGTAGGCAAAAATTTTATGATAAAACATCCATATCCTTTTGTTATTAATTTCGAATTAAACTTAAATCGGTCATCATTAAACGGCAATAATTTTCCAAGCATTATTTTCTTCAATATATCTACTGTTGAGTTAGAGTTTAAAAATTTAAATCTTTCTATTCAAAGGAACAAAATAAATGAGCTAAAAAATCAATTTCAGCGTTTGATTAAAAAAGAGACATATTGGAGGCAAAAAGAAATAACTTTGAATAAGATACGTTGAAAAAATAACTCTTTTTTCAAATGTGACTATTAGCGGGAATAATAATAAATTAATTAAAGATTGGATAAGACCTCTTCAAAAATCTCTTACTATTGAAACTGAAAACAAATTTATTAATACTTTAGGAAGAGAAAAATATTTTAATGATTATTTGCATGAATCATTAAAAAAACTAGATAATCTAAATCTCTCAGACGAATATTTAAGGATATTTTATGAATTTTCTAAAAAATATAATGAATATAATAAATTAGATGAAAATCAAAGAAAAAGGTTAATTATAGATACAAGAAAAAATCTTTATAAACTAGGTAAAACTCTAGAAATAGAAAGTTCTAATAATATTTCTAATAATGTTTTTCTGAATAAAGCTGATTCAAGTTTGTCTTTTGATTCAGATATTTCATTAATAAAAAATGTAGGAAAAGTTTATAAAAATAAGCTTAATGAATTAGGGATATTTCATATAAAAGATCTAATTAATTATTTCCCACGAACATATCTAGACTATACGAATAGAGTCAAGATAATAAATTTAAAACCAGATAATTTATACACGTGCATCGCAAACGTTAAAAGATTTTATATTCATAAGAGTAAAAAAAATAGTAATTTATCAATAATGAATATTGTAGTTTCTGATGAAACGTCTTCAATAAAGGTTACAAAATTTTTTTTAGGAAGAAGATTTAGATCTTACTCCTTCTTCACATCTCAAAAATCTTTGTATACTCCTGGAACCAAATTAGCAATTTCCGGTAAGGTTAAATTGACAGAGTATGGCAAAACTTTTGTAGATCCGCAGATTGAAATTCTTAAGGATAACAATGATAATTTTAATTTCTCAGGCAAAATATTACCCTTGTATTCATTAGGTGAAGCATTATCAAATATGAGTTTTATAAAACTTATGAAAAAGGTACTAATTTATGCAAAGCAATATCCAGAAATTTTAAATAAAAAGCAACTTGATTCATTATCTTTATTATCAAAAGGAGAGTCGTTGATTAATATTCATTTTCCACCAACTCAACAGGCACTTATTGAGTCAAAAAAACGTTTGGTTTTTGATGAGTTATTCCTACTTCAAATAAAGTTCCTACTTAGAAAAAGAAAGACGAATAAAAATGTAACTTCCCAACAATTACCTCAAAAGAAATCTTTATTAAAAGAATTTTTAAATACTTTTCCTTTTGAATTAACAAAATCTCAAGAAAATGTTTTAAATGAAATTAAGAAAGATTTATCTAATCCCGTACCAATGTCTAGATTGCTTCAGGGAGATGTGGGAAGCGGTAAAACCATAATTGCAATAGCGTCTCTTTTACTTGTCATTGAAAAAAACCTGCAAGGTGCATTTATGGTCCCAACTGAGGTATTGGCAGAACAGCATTATAAAAATTTATTAAAATATTTGAACCCCCTTTTAGTTTCTGTTGAACTACTTACTGGGAATACTCCTCAAAAAAAGAGAAAAGAAATTTTCTCTAATTTGAACAATGGATTAGTTGATATCCTCGTAGGTACTCATGCATTATTTGAGGATAAAGTCATCTTTAATGCATTAGGGATGGTCGTAATTGATGAACAACATAGATTTGGAGTTACTCAAAGAAATAGATTACTAAATAAAGGAGAAAATACTAACTTGTTATCAATGACAGCAACACCAATTCCAAGAACTCTTGCGCTTTCTATTTATGGTGATTTAGATGTGAGTCAAATTACAGAACTCCCTCCTGGGAGAGTTCCTATAACAACAAAAATAATTTCAGAAGATGATTTAACTAACTTGTTCAAGATTGTTGAAGATGAGATCAATAAGGGAAAGCAAGCTTATGTGATTTTGCCACTTATAGAAGATTCAGAAAAAATGAATTTAAGCTCCGCAAAGAAAACATTCAAACATTTATCAGAAGAGGTCTTTTTTAACAAAAAAGTTGGATTATTACATGGCAAATTAAGTTCACAAGAAAAGAATGAAGTAATTAATTCTTTTTTAAAGAATGAAATTAATATATTGGTTTCAACCACAGTAATTGAGGTTGGCATTGATGTGCCTAACGCCACAATTATGATTATTTATAATTCGGACAGATTTGGATTGTCCCAGCTACATCAATTAAGGGGGAGAGTTGGTAGAGGATCAACAAAATCTTTTTGTTATCTGGTAACCCCCGATAAAAATGGATTAGAAAATAAACGACTTTGTGTTTTGCAAAAATCTAATGATGGCTTTTATATTGCTGAAAAAGACTTGGAGCTTAGAGGACCAGGCCAGATTTTAGGATATAGACAATCCGGATTGCCTGATTTTGTACTGGACAATTTACCTAACAATAAATTTCTTATTGATAAGGCTCGTGAAGAGGCTATTAAGATTGTTAGTGATGATCCTGATTTAAAAGAAAATATTGTTTTAAGGAATATACTTATTGATAATTCTGATAATAAATTCATTCATGATTTCTTAAATTGAAAACTATCATTGTAATTTTTGATATATATGCCACTATAAATCAATTGCAAATTTCAATTGAAAATTTGGAATAAAATACCAATTAAAGATAATGGAGATAAATTAATAGCTATACCTAGCTGCCTAAAGTTTTTAGATCCCCACCCTTACTCTCATTTAGGAGCACCTTACAAAGATAAAACTTCTATTTGGAAATTAAGAGAGGAGGTCGTAAATAGATTAGTAAAAGTAAATGATTATTTGATATCAAAGAGTAGTTTTAACCTTTTAATTTATGACAGTTGGCGACCTTTAGAAGTCCAGGAATTTATGTTTAAAAGAGCATTTTTATTAGAGTGTGAAAAATCCGATATTGATATTTCTTTTGAAAATATAAAATCTTATCCATCCATTTTAAAAAAAGTTGAAAAATTTTGGGCATATCCTTCTTATGACACTAGGTGTCCTCCCCCTCATTCAACTGGGGGTGCATTGGATGTTTGTTTATCAGATAAAGACGGAAATCTTGTTGAAATGGGAAGCATGGTTGATCAAATGGATGAGACCTCAAATCCTTATTTTTATGCAAACATAAAGAATGAAGAAGCAATTATTTGGAATAGTAGAAGAAATTTATTAAGGGAAATTATGACTAAATTCGGATTTGCTCAACATCCTAATGAATGGTGGCATTTTAGTTATGGTGATCAATTATGGGCTTGGAAAAATAAAAAAGCAAATGCCCTTTATGGAAAAATTTAAATTCTATTGATTTTTATTTAGTAAATTCAATATATAATTTTCATCTTGAGTATTTATAAAATCTCCGAAATCCAAATCCAAATTACTCTTCCAATTATCAAATAATGGTTGAAGAGTTTTTTCTAAATCGTTAAGTTCCATTCTTTGTAAAAATGGTTTAGCAAGCCTTTGTAGATTTTTACTTCCCCCCAACCATAATTGGTATTTGTTTTGCCCACTTCCAACAAGTGCTAATTCGGCCATATAAGGCCTGGTACATCCATTCGGACATCCTGTCATTCTGAATAATATTGTCTTTTGTATTTTTAGATCTAATAGTAAATTTTCAATCCTTTTTAATACATCAGGTAATATTCTTTCAGCTTCAGTCATTGCAAGACCACAAAGTGGTAAAGCAGGACAAGCTAAAGCGTGTCTTTGTATTTCATTAATGTTTTCTAAATTTTCGTATCCAATTTTTGATAGAGATTTTTGAATTTCACCTTTGTTTTTATTGGCGATATTACAAAGTAAAATATCTTGATTAGGTGTGAGTCTTAAATCTAAATTATATTTTTTAACAATACTTGTGATGGTATTCTTCTTCTCTCCAGATAATCTCCCTGATAATAATGGTAAACCTACGAAATAGGAGGTTTTATTTTGTTTATGCCAACCTAGGTAATCAATAAGAACCTTATCAGGTTCTTTTCTAATTTTTTTAATTTCTTTTTTGAAATACTTATCAGAAAGTATCTTTTTGAACCATTTAATACCTTTTCTATGAAGAAGATATTTCATTCTCGAATTTTTTCTTGATTTTCTATCACCATAATCTCTTTGAATAGCCACAATGCTTTGTATTAATTCATAAACATCAGGTTCTTCAACATATCCAAGTGGATCTGCAATTCTGGCAAAGGTCTCCTCATTATTATGTGTGCGACCCATACCACCTCCAACATAGAAGTTGCATCCTTCTAAGTTTCCATCTTTAGAAGTAAAGGCAACTATTCCTATGTCATTGGTAAGAAGATCAACAGAATTGTCCCCAGGAACTGTAACAGCACATTTGAATTTTCTCGGTAAATAAGTTGAACCATAGAGAGGCTCATCTTTTATCCCACTAAAAACATTATCTTTGAATTGGAGCTTCCTAATTGCTTCAATATCTTTGTCAGGCTTTATGGTGTACTCTAAATCTCCATCAGCCCAAAGCTCTAAAAAAGTGCCTTGGCCAGCCATTGGGGTGAGAAGATCTGCAACTTTTTTTGCCAATGCTCTTGCAATATTATAGTCTGGCGAATCAAATGGAGCCGCAGGGGCCATAACGTTTCTATTTATGTCTCCACATGCAGCTAATGTGGAGCCCATTGAATTTACTATTGTTTGAATTACTTCCTTTAGGTTCTCCTTTCTAATTCCATGCATTTGAAAGGCTTGTCTTGTAGTGGCCCTAAGTGTTCCATTACCTAGTTTGTCAGATAATTCATCTAATGCTAAAAATAATTTCCCAGGGACTTCACCGCCCGGATTTCTTAACCTAAGCATCATTTGCCAATCTTTACTTTTGCCAGGCCTTCTATTTTCCCTGTTATCTTGTTGATAACTACCATGAAATTTTAATAACTGAACTGCATCATTAGTAAAATGATCACTTTCATTGACTAATTCTGTAGCAAGTGGTTCCTTAAGAAATTGGCTACTTTTTTTAAAATTTTCAAATTTAGAGACTTCTAGTCCATTTGCTAAACAAACAGTCTCTTCCTTTGCAGAATCTTTTTTCTTTTTTACTTTCTCAACCTTGATCAAAGGACCAAAACATATCTCTTTTTATACATTAGCGAAAAGCTTATTTAACTGGTAGTAAATTATAGTAAGTGAAGTCATATTTTTTTCTTGTCTAAATATTTACTTGAGATAGGAACAGAAGAGTTGCCCGCAAAATTTTCTCATTCTGTTCTAGAGCAATTTAAATCTCTAATAGAATTTGAATTGGATAAAAAGTTAATCAAATTCGAACATATAGTTGTTACCTCCACACCAAGGAGGATAGTTCTACTTCTCGAAGGTTTAGTTGATTATGCAGAAGATAAGATAATAGAAAGAAAAGGGCCTAAAGCAAATTCAGCTTATTTAAATGGATGTCCTACTAATGCTGCTTTAGGATTTGCTAATAGCTTAGATATAGATGTAGGTGAGCTAGAAATAAAAAATACAGAAAAGGGTGATTTTGTATTTGGAAAGAAAATTGAGAAAGGACTATCAACAAAAATTTCTTTGTCTTCGATTATCCCAAAATTAGTAAAGAGTCTTCAAGGCCCTCGATTTATGAAATGGGGGGCTGGGAACATAAAATTTTCAAGACCTATTAGGTGGATTGCCTCTATTTATAATGATGAAATTCTTGATTTTGAATTTGATGAATGTGATCCAAAGATCAAAATAAGTAATAAAACAAAAAGTCATAGGCTAATCAATGAAGTTTTAGAAGTTCAGAATCCTGATGATTTTTTTGAATTATTGAAACGAAATAGAGTAATAGCTATTCGAAAAGAAAGAAAAGAAAAAATTGAAAGTTTAATAAATCAGGCATCTAAATCTTTAAATCTGAAACCTGACCTTTCAGAAGGATTACTAAATGAACTAACTGATTTAGTTGAATGGCCAGACTTAATTATTGGCAAATTTAGTGATGAATTTCTTGATCTTCCGGTTGAAGTTCTCTCAACAGTCATGAAAAGTCATCAGAGATACGTTCCTCTTTTATTGAAAAACAAAAGTTTTTCTAAACTAGATTTAAGCTCTGAAAAAAATATTAGTACAACTTTCTGCGTTATTTCAAATGGTCTTGAAGAATCAAATAATAATATTGCCAAAGGTAATGAGAAAGTATTAAGGGCAAGGTTTTCAGATGCAAAGTTTTTCGTAGAAAGTGACAAAAAAGTTGCTTCAATCGAAAGAAATGAAAAGCTTAAATCTGTTTCATATTTAAAAGGACTTGGAAATATATTTCAGAGGGTAGAAAGGATAGAGGAAGTTACTAAAAAAATTCTTAAATTTTTAAATGATAAGTCTTTAGAAGAAAAAAAAATAATAGAAGCTGCTAAATACTGTAAAAACGACTTATGTAGCGAAATTGTTTTCGAATTCCCTGAGCTGCAAGGAATAATGGGTGGTAAATATCTTAAATATGAGGGATTTAGTGAGGATGTTTGCTTGGCTGTCGCTGAACATTATTTACCTTCTTTTTATAAAGATGCTTTGCCCTCCACAAAATATGGTGCAATAGTTTCCATAGCAGATAAGGTCGAAACTTTAATAAGTATATTTATTTCTGGTAAACGTCCCAGTGGATCATCTGATCCTTATGCTTTAAGAAGAAATTTGAATGGAGTGATTAAAATAATTTGGGATTATGAACTTGATTTACCTTTAGATAAATTATTTAACGAACTTATTGATTTTTGGAAAATCGTATTTCCGAATTTAAACTTCTCAAGAGAAACAGTATTTAATGATTTAAATGAATTTTTAGTTCAAAGAATTGTTAGTCATCTAGAAGAAATATCACTAAGTAAAGAATTAATAAAGGCCGTTTGCTCTTCTGATGAATTATCTCAAAAAAGAGTATTGAATATTGTTGATCTTAAAAATAGGATTAAATCTATTATGAATTTTAACGAAAAGGATAATTTTGTTGAAATCCAGAAGGTAATTACTAGGGTAAGCAAATTAGCAAATAATAGTGATCTTTCAAGAGACGTTCTCTCAACAAGAGATTATGTAAACACAAAACTTTTTGAAAAAGATTGTGAATTGAAAGTTTTTGAATTTATTGGAGAATTAGAAAAACTTTTTTCGGAAGGTTATTGCAATTATTTGGAACTTCTAAATTTGTTTGAGATTAATGTAAACACTATCGAGGATTTATTTGATAATGAAAAGGGAGTCCTAATAATGTCAGAGGATTTAAAAATAAGAAATAATAGACTCAATTTGTTGAGCTTAATTAGAAATTATTCTCTAAAAATAGCCGACTTTACACTTTTGAACTCTTAACTTTAATGCCTCCCTTTATTGAATAATTTTCTAGCATTTTTTCTACTTCTTTATTTTCCCTAACAGCACTATCAACGGGTTTATATTTTAGAGGTGCTAGGGCTTTCCCTCTTAAAATCGAACCAAGTGTAAGCATTGTAATTTTAAGTTGCTGTAATGGTTTCATGGAGACAACTCTTTTGTATAAGTAACTATCAAAAGTAAGTCTTTGTACATCCATGTCATCACACATCTCAACAAAGGCTTCTCTAGCAGAATCATTTCTGTAGAAAATATTTTGAAGGATTTCTAGCACCTTATAAGTTGTGCCATATTTTTTATCCCATTTTTTAAGATAGTTTTTTAAATCTTTTTCTGATGGAATTACTTGACCGTTTTTTGATGCTTCAACAATTTCTTCAGCACACATTCTTCCGCTTTTTGCAGCAAAATAAATACCCTCTCCAGAACTTTTTGTAACATAACCAGCTGCATCACCAACCAATGCCATTCTCCCAACTACTCTTCTTGGCCTTGGATGCTCAGGAATAGGGTGAGCTTCTACCTTTATTACTTCACCATTAACAAGTCTTTTCTTTGCCCTATTTCTTACACCCTCTTGAAGTCCTTTAATTAATGACTGATTCTTTTGCATGGTTCCAGTGCCCACAGCAACATGATCATATTTAGGAAATACCCACCCATAAAAATCAGGAGAAACATCAGTTCCAACATACATTTCAGCAAGATCTTCGTAGTAACTCATTTCTTCTTTAGGCAATTTAATTCTTTCCTGAAATGCTATAGCAACTTTGTAATCACCTGCATCCATTGCTTTTGCGACTCTGCTATTGGCTCCATCAGCTCCGATCAAAAGGTCAACAGTAAGCTCTTTTAGTTCCCCTTTTTTATCTCCATTCGTAAAATCTGAGTAGGAAAGCTTATATGGCCCTTGATTATTATCGCCAGTATCAATAGAAGTAACTAATCCATTTATTAATGTAGCACCAAGATCTGATGCTCTGTTGCGCATAAAGGCATCCATAACTTCTCTTCTACACATCCCAATAAACTCATTATCACTTTTCCCATAAACTCTATCTAAACTTATATCTACCTCTCTATTTGATGGAGATATCATTCTCATATGCCTTACTTTTCTATCAATAATTGACTCAGGTAAATCAAATTCTTCGACCATGCAAAGTGGAATTGCTCCTCCACATGGTTTCGCATTATCTAATTTTCTCTCGAAGAGCCAAGTTTTTATTCCAGCTTTAGCAAGTATTTCTGCCGCACATGAACCACTTGGACCTCCACCAATAACAGCTACCCTCAACATATGAAAAAAAAATAATACTGTATATAAAAACTACATCTTTTTTGCTTATAAAAGTGCATTTCTTAAAATAATAGTTAATATCGAAATATCTTTTCCAAATTCACTTCTAAATATTGGAACTAAACAAAGATATCGATCAATTTGATATACCACTTGCCAAAAGAACTTACCTAAATAATCCAAATTCAACATTATTAAAAAAACTATTAATATTTTCTCCATTTCTTTTTCTTATCTTTTCTGTCGCTGCATTGCGATTAATTAAAAATATAGAAATAGGATCTCTTGATAATCTCAATTTTCAGGCTCAGATAAATCACGACCATAGAATTTTAGGTCATTTACCCTATGCGGAAATTTCTAAGGAGAAACTAGTTTTAATTGAGCCTAATATTGAAGTTCATATGGATATGCGCGATTCTCTACTAAAGATGAGAGAAGAAGCCAAAAAGGATGGGATATATTTAGTCTTCTTGAGTGGTTATAGATCAATAAATTTGCAAAACGATATCTTTTATTCTTTAAAATCTATTAGAAATCAAGAAGCGGCAGAAAGAGCTAGAGTTTCAGCCCCTCCAGGGTATTCTGAACATAGTACAGGTTTCGCAATCGATATTGGTGATGCTACTCAAAGAGAGACAGACTTTGAAACCGACTTCGAAAATACTGACGCCTTTAGATGGCTAATAAAAAATGCAGCTAAGTTTCACTTTAAGTTATCGTTCAACAAAGATAATAAATATATAGATTACGAACCCTGGCATTGGAGATATGAGGGGTCAATTGAAGCATTAAAAGTTTTTGAAAGCTCAAATAGAAAATTATAAATCTAATTGATTAATTTAATTATTCAATTAGATTATATTTTTCAAAGTCTTAAAGAGAAAATTCTCATAATAAGCATACTTTGAGTTAGCCTTAATAAAGTCAATCTACTATTTATATAAATTCTATAAATGTCATCTTCGATAAAAGAAATTAGAAATGTTGCAATTATTGCTCACGTAGATCATGGGAAGACAACTCTTGTAGATGCATTGTTATCTCAATCAGGAATATTTAGAGACAATGAAGTTATCCCTACATGTGTAATGGATTCAAATGATCTTGAAAGAGAAAGGGGGATAACAATTCTCTCAAAAAATACTGCAGTTAACTATAAAGATACCAGAATTAATATTATAGATACACCTGGACATGCTGATTTTGGAGGAGAAGTTGAAAGGGTTTTGGGAATGGTTGATGGTTGTCTGCTTATTGTTGATGCAAATGAGGGACCTATGCCTCAAACAAGATTTGTTTTAAAAAAAGCATTAGAAAAAGGACTTAGGCCTATAGTCTTTGTAAATAAAATTGATAGACCACGAGTAGTACCAGAAATAGCAATTGATAAGGTCCTTGATTTGTTTTTGGAGTTAGGAGCTGATGATGATCAATGTGATTTCCCTTATCTTTTTGGGAGTGGCTTATCTGGTTTCGCAAAAGAAGAGATGGAATCTAATAGTGACAATATGATGCCTCTTTTTGAAGCTATTATCAGACACGTTCCTCCTCCAGTAGGTGACTCTAATAAGCCTCTTCAGCTACAAATAACTACTTTGGACTATTCTGATTTCTTAGGCAGAATAGTAATTGGAAAGATCCACAATGGAACTATAAAAAATGGCCAACAGGCTAGTTTAATTAAAGAAAACGGAAAAACTATTAAAGGTAAGGTTAGTAAGCTTTTAGGATTTGAAGGATTACAAAGAATTGATATAAATGAAGCATTTGCAGGTGATATTGTTGCTGTTTCTGGTTTCGATGACGTCAATATTGGTGAGACCATAGCATGTCCCGATTCTCCTCATCCTCTTCCATTAATCAAAGTTGATGAACCTACCTTAAATATGACTTTTGTTGTCAATGATTCACCATTCGCGGGTAAGGAAGGGAAATTTGTTACTAGTAGACAATTAAAAAATAGATTGGAGAGGGAACTTTTAACAAATGTTGCCCTGAGAGTAGAAGAAACTGATTCTCCTGACAGGTTCTCAGTTTCAGGAAGAGGAGAATTACATCTAGGGATATTGATTGAAACTATGAGAAGAGAGGGTTTTGAGTTTCAAATCTCACAACCTCAAGTAATTTTCAGAGAAATTGATAATGTTGAATGTGAGCCTATAGAGACTTTGGTTTTAGATGTACCTGAAGTATCTGTTGGTTCTTGCATCGAAAAACTTGGATCTAGAAAGGCAGAGATGAAAAACATGCAGACAAGTTCAGATGGTAGAACTCAATTAGAATTTCTTGTTCCATCAAGAGGATTAATTGGATTTCGCGGGGAATTTGTAAGGATAACCAGAGGTGAAGGTATCATGAGTCATTCGTTTTATGAATATAAACCTAAAACAGGAGACTTTGAAACCAGAAGGAATGGCGTTCTTATAGCTTTTGAGGAAGGTGTAGCCACATTTTATGCTTTAAAGAATGCTGAAGATAGGGGAGTCTATTTCATTAAACCTGGAGTTAAAGTTTATAAGGGAATGATAATTGGAGAGAATAATCGACCTCAAGATCTTGAGTTGAATATATGTAAAACTAAGCAGTTGACTAATATGAGGTCTGCAGGGGCAGAAGAACTTGATACTTTGCAGTCACCTGTTGATATTACCCTTGAAAGAGCACTCGAATATATTGGTCCAGATGAAATGCTAGAGGTAACACCGGATTCAATAAGAATGAGAAAAATAAATAAAAAGAAAAAAAATTAGTAATTGGTTTAATGAACGAAGAAAGTACAAAAAGTTTTCAAGATTCCCTTTTTACAGCTTTAAATCTTTTTAACAATCATGAATGGTATGAGGCTCATGATGCTTTTGAAGAAATATGGAATTCCGTAGATGGTGACGAAAGACAAGTTATCCAAGGAATTTTACAAGTATCTGTTTCTCAGTTTCACTTAAGTAAAGGTAATTTAAATGGAGCTACTATTTTGCTTGGAGAGGGTTTAGGCAGAATAAAAACTAGAACCAAGATTGATTTAGGGATTGATCTTGAATCCTTCTGCCAATGTTTGGAAGATTTATTAAGGAAATTACAATATAGAGAACTATTAAACGAGAACGATAAGCCTTTTTTGAAACCTCTTTGATGAATATATCTTTATCTTCAATTAAATTATTATTATGTATTTAATTTTTTTTCAAGAAAGTAAGAAAACTAATCGATCTCAAGGAAAATGAACCTAAATATTCATAATGTATCCCTTTCAATTAAAGGAAGATTAATTGTAAATGATGTTTCCATAACTGTTAATCCAGGGGAAGTTGTAGGTTTGATGGGACCTAATGGTGCTGGGAAAACTACAACTTTTAATCTTGCAGTTGGGAATATAAAACCAGATAAAGGTGAAATTTTAATGAATGGGAAAAATATAACCAATCTTCCTCTACCAATTAGATCAAGACTTGGGTTAGGGTACTTAACTCAGGAAGCGAGTATATTTAGAGACCTCACTGTTAAGGATAATATAGATTTGGCTTTACAAAATTCATCTTATAGTAGAGCAGCGATAAGAAATAGAAGAGAACAATTAATTAATGAATTTAATTTGAATAATTTTGTAGATAATTATGGTTATCAACTTTCAGGAGGAGAGAGGAGGAGGTGTGAAATAGCTAGGGCTCTCACTGTAGGCAGAAAAGGACCTAAATATTTGTTATTAGACGAACCTTTTGCTGGGATCGATCCTCTAGCTGTTAATGATCTAAAGAAACTAATTCTTAAATTAAGTAGTGATGGGGTGGGGATTCTCATTACAGACCATAATGTGAGGGAAACCCTTTTAATTACTAACAAATCATATGTATTAAGTGAAGGAAAAATTTTAGCTAACGGTTCATCAAGTGAATTGGCTGATAATCCAATAGTCAAGAAGTATTATCTAGGAGATAATTTCAAACTTTGAAATGCTTTTTTTAAAATAAATTAAAACTTTATTATTAAAGATTTACTCATATGAGAATGATTTTAATTATTATTTGTTTGTCATTGAATATTAAAACTTGAGAAATTTCTAGAAATGATACTAGATAATTTTTTTAAAAATTTAATATATGAACCGGTTTCAGTTTTAGGTCTTTTAGTTTTTTATTTTTTATTAATTAACTTACCAATATCTTTGGGTGCAGTTTTTAAAAAAAAGTCTTCTTCTGCTGTAAGACTTATTACGATTTTAGTGAACTTATTAATAACATTACAATTACTTTTTAGGTGGTCAATTTCTGGGCACTTTCCTATTAGCAATTTGTATGAATCTCTTTATTTCCTTACTTGGGGTATCACATTAGGTCAACTATTGGTTGAAAGAGAATACCAAGCTCCAATAATTCCCTCAATTGCTATACCTATTGAGTTACTGACTGTGGCTTTTGCTTGTTTTGTTTTACCTGAGGATTTGAAATTATCATCCAACTTAGTTCCAGCTTTAAGGTCTAGTTGGTTAGTAATGCATGTTAGCGTCGTAATGCTTAGTTATGCAGCATTAATAATAGGTTCTTTACTTTCAATGTCCGTTTTGTTTATTAATAAAAATAAGCCGCTTCAAATCAGAAGTAGTTCTACAGGTATAGGAGGATTTAAACTTTCAAATAGCTATCCTGTAAATGATTTAGTTGAACCTATTGAATTTTCTCATTCAGAAGAATTAGATACATTAAGTTATCGTTCTATATTAGTAGGTTTTGTTCTTTTGACTCTCGGTTTAATTTCAGGTGCAGTTTGGGCTAATGAGGCCTGGGGCACATGGTGGAGTTGGGATCCAAAAGAAACATGGGCATTTATCTCATGGTTGTTTTATGCCGCTTATCTGCATATGAGAATAAGCAAGGGTTGGCAAGGACGCAAACCAGCATTATTAGCATCTACAGGCTTTTTAGTTGTTTTAGTATGTTATTTAGGAGTTAATTTTTTAGGAATAGGGTTGCATAGTTATGGATGGATATTTGGGTGATTAAGAAATCACCTATCTTATTAATTAAGGCTCTGAAAGAACATTTCCATTTTGTGCTTCTTGTGCAACTTTTCTCAAGTCATCACATCCTTCTTTTAATGTTGGGTAAGCAAACATTCCACTACCTGCAATAAAACAATTAGCACCAGCATCGGCACATTGTGAAATAGTCCAATTTGCTTTTATCCCCCCATCAACTTCAATGTCGACATTTAAGTTTTTTTCGATAATAAAGTTTCTTATTTCTCTGATTTTATTAAGCATTGTTGGTATATAAGCTTGTCCACCAAAGCCTGGATTAACTGTCATAACCAAAACATGATCAACCATATCCATAATGTTTTTAATCATTTCAAAAGGAGTATGAGGGTTTAATGCAACAGAAGGAGATCCTCCTAAATCTCTTATTCTTCCGAGAACTCTATGCAAATGAATATTTGCTTCGGCATGAGCTATTACTACTCCTGGTTCACCATTCGCTCCCTTTGTAGCGTTTACATAAGATTCAAGCATGGTTTCACAGTTGTATTGACTCACCATTAATTGAGTTTCAAAAGGGACATTGCAATATTTCCTGCATGCAGCAATCATTTCAGGACCGAATGTAAGATTTGGTACGAAATTTCCATCCATTACATCAAATTGAATTCTATCTACTCCAGCTTCCTCGAGCTCTTTCACACATGCCCCCATATTTGCCCAATCTGCTGGTAAAACTGAAGGAATTATTTGAATTGGTCTATTAACACCAGCTAAAATTGTTTGATTTGACTCAGTCATTTAATTTTTAAAATATTTAATAAAGATACTATATTTAGTTGTTTATTCCTAATTTCAAGTCACGGCCTGATAAAGTAACAGCTGTAAAGAGTTAAAAAAAGCTTACTAGCATAATAATTCTTATAAAAAATGCCATTTTTTATGAGATCATACTCAAAACCTTTTAGAAAATCCTCAAAATTTAATTGTGAATCAAACTTTAATTCAAGAAATTCTCGAAGTTGTCGAGCAAGCAGCTATTGCCTCAGCAAAACTAACAGGACTTGGTCAAAAAGATGAAGCTGATGCTGCAGCTGTCGAAGCAATGAGATTGCGAATGGGCAAAATTGAAATGAAAGGGAAAATTGTTATTGGAGAAGGTGAAAGAGATGAAGCACCTATGCTTTATATAGGTGAAGAGGTTGGTAGTGGAAGTGGCCCAGGGGTTGACTTTGCAGTAGATCCTTGTGAAGGAACTAATCTTTGTGCGAATAATCAAAGAGGTTCTATGGCGGTTTTAGCTGCCTCTGATACGGGTGGTCTTTTCAATGCTCCTGATTTTTACATGAACAAATTAGCAGCGCCTCCTGCGGCCAAAGGTAAAGTAGATATTAGAAATTCAGCTACTGAAAACTTGAAGATACTAAGTGATTGCTTGGGTCTTTCTATTGATGAGCTTACTGTTGTTGTAATGGATAGAACTAGGCATAAAGATTTAATTAAAGAGATTCGAGGATGTGGTGCAAAAGTACAACCGATTTCTGATGGTGATGTTCAAGCTGCGATTGCATGTGGTTTTGCAGGTACTGGAACACATTGCTTGATGGGTATAGGTGCAGCTCCAGAGGGTGTTATTTCAGCTGCTGCAATGAGAGCTCTAGGCGGACACTTTCAAGGACAACTAGTTTATGATCCAGCAATCGCTCAAACTTCTGAATGGGCTGATTACACAAAAGAAGGAAATATAAAACGTCTTAATGAAATGGGCATAACAGATATAGATAAAATCTATGAAGCAAATGAATTGGCATCGGGAGAAAATGTTGTTTTCGCTGGAAGTGGAATAACTGATGGATTATTATTTGACGGAGTTAAATTTGAAAGGGATTGTGTTAGAACAAGTAGTCTAGTTATTAGTACATTAGATAGTACTGCAAGGTTCACAAATACTGTCCATATAAAAGATGGTGCTAAGAGTATCAGCCTTTAAAAATTCACTTTTGATTTTATGCATATTGTTGTCGTCGGACTGAGTCATCGCACGGCACCTGTCGAAGTGCGTGAGAAGTTAAGTATTCCTGACCAATCCATAACAGAATCATTGAAAGCATTAAAAGCTTTCTCTGATGTATTAGAGGTGTCAATCTTAAGTACTTGTAATAGGCTGGAAATATATGCGCTAGTAAAGGATAAAAATACTGGAATTTCATCTATTAAAGAATTCATATCAGAATATTCTGGAATTATTTTTGAAGATTTAAATCCACATCTTTTTTGCTTTAGACAGGAAGAAGCAGTTTTGCATTTGATGAAAGTCTCGGCAGGACTCGATAGCCTCGTTTTAGGGGAAGGACAAATCCTTTCGCAGGTAAAAAAAATGATGAGATTAGGTCAAGAGAATCAATCTACTGGACCAATTCTTAATAGATTATTAACTCAATCAGTTAGTACAGGTAAAAAAGTAAGATCCGAAACAAATTTAGGAACTGGAGCTGTGTCAATCAGTTCAGCAGCGGTAGAACTAGCTCAATTAAAAATTGGACAAGAAAAGGGTTTTGATACTCTTGTAAGTTTGGAATCAGAGAACGTTCTTGTTGTTGGCGCCGGACGAATGAGTAGGCTTTTAATAACTCATTTAAAATCAAAAGGATGTCATAAACTTATCCTTTTAAATAGAAATATTGATAGAGCATTAAATCTTGCTCAAGACTTCCCTGATTTAGAGATTGTTTGTAAAGGGTTAAACGAATTAGAAGAAAACATATCATTATCTTCGCTTGTTTTCACCAGTACTGCTTCTGAAGAGCCAATTATTGATCTCACAAAAATTGAAAAAATAAATTTGAGTAATAGACTTAAATTTATTGATATTGGTGTACCGAGAAATATATCTAATGATGTCAAACAACATGAATTTGTAAAATCATTTGATGTTGATGACTTACAAGAGGTCGTTTCAAGAAATCAAGAATTTAGACAGAAAATAGCAAAGGAAGCGGAATCTTTAGTAGAAGAAGAAAGGATCATTTTTCTAGAATGGTGGGCAAGTTTAGAGGCGGTTCCAGTAATTAATAAACTTAGATCAGATTTGGAGTTAATTAGAAAAGAGGAATTGCAAAAAGCACTTAGTAGGATGGGACCAGATTTTTCGGCTAGAGAAAGAAAAGTTGTGGAAGCTCTGACTAAAGGAATAATTAATAAAATACTTCATACGCCGGTCACCAAGTTGAGAAGTCCTCAATCAAGAGAAGAAAGACAAGTTTCTTTGAAAATCGTTGAAAAATTGTTTTCTTTGGTAGAAGAGGATAAAAATAACTAACTTTTTTCGATTTATATTAAGTTTTTCCAGTGATTTATCGAAATACCTTTGTAAACTGACCATTTGTATTTCTAAATATGCCCATAATCAGTTACTTTAAGTAGTTGTATATCTACCTCCATTAGATTGAATGAAGCGTGTGTTGGCCATAATCCTCGGAGGAGGAAAAGGTTCTAGACTTTACCCTCTAACAAAAATGAGGGCTAAACCTGCTGTGCCATTGGCAGGTAAGTATCGTTTGATAGATATTCCGATTAGTAATTGTATAAATTCAGGCATTGAAAAAATGTACGTATTGACCCAGTTCAATAGTGCATCTCTAAATAGACATATAGGAAGAACCTATAATTTAAATGGCCCTTTCGGCCAAGGATTTGTGGAGGTTTTAGCGGCACAACAGACTCCTGATAGTCCGAAGTGGTTTGAAGGTACTGCTGATGCTGTAAGAAAATACCAATGGTTATTTCAAGAATGGGATGTTGATGAATATTTAATATTGTCAGGTGATCAACTGTACAGAATGGACTACAGTTTATTTGTTCAACATCATAGAGATAATGGTGCTGATTTAACTGTTGCAGCTTTGCCTGTTGATGAAGCTCAAGCAGAAGGTTTTGGCCTCATGAGAACAGATGATTTAGGAAATATAAAAGAATTCAGTGAAAAGCCTACTGGAGAGAAGTTGAAGGCAATGGCAGTAGATACTTCAAAATTTGGATTAAGTAAGGAGTCAGCTGCCGAAAAACCATATCTAGCCTCTATGGGTATTTACGTTTTTAGCAGAAATACTCTTTTCGATCTTCTAAATAAATTTCCTAATTATACGGATTTTGGTAAGGACATAATTCCAGAAGCCCTCAATAGAGGCGATACTCTTAAAAGTTATGTATTCGATGATTATTGGGAAGATATCGGCACCATTGGGGCATTCTTTGAGTCAAACCTTGCATTGACTGAGCAACCAAAACCTCCATTTAGTTTTTATGATGAGAAATTTCCAATTTATACAAGACCTAGATTTCTCCCCCCTTCTAAACTTGTAGATGCTCAAATTACTGATTCAATAGTTTGTGAAGGTACAATCTTGAAGTCATGCAGTATTTTACATTGTGTTTTAGGTGTAAGAAGCAGGATTGAAAGTGATTCGGTTCTTGAGGATACTCTTGTTATGGGTGCCGATTTCTTTGAATCGCCTGAAGAGAGGATTGAATTAAGAAAAGGAGGCGGAACACCTCTTGGAGTAGGTGAAGGAACTACTGTAAAAAGAGCAATTCTTGATAAGAATACAAGGATTGGGGATAATGTTGTGATAATTAATAAAGATCGAGTAGAAGAAGCAGATAAGCCAGAATTAGGCTTCTACATAAGAAATGGAATTGTTGTAGTAGTTAAAAATGCAACTATTGCAAACGGAACTGTTATTTAAATCTTTTCGATCATTTTTCGCTGACATAAGTATTTTTTTTGAGCAATTTTGTTGAGTTGCAGGCACACTATATTTATTGAGTTTTTTAATTTTTTATGTCCAAGGCACATTTTGGTTTAATAGGTCTTGGTGTTATGGGCGAAAATTTAGTTCTTAACGCAGAGAGAAATGGATTTTCTAGTGTAGTTTTTAATAGGACTTACTCAAAAACCGAAGAATTTTTACAAGGTCGTGGCCTTGGGAAGAATATAGAAGGAGCTGAAACTCTTCAAGAATTTGTTAATAAGCTAGAGAGACCTAGAAGAATTCTAATGATGGTAAAAGCTGGGCCCGCAACAGATGCTGTCATTGATAATATTTCTGGATATCTCGAGGAAGGAGATTTATTAATAGATGGCGGCAACTCTCAATTTAAAGATACAGAAAGAAGGGTGAATACTCTTGAAAGTAAAAGTTTTGGATACATTGGGATGGGAGTCTCTGGAGGTGCCAAAGGAGCTCTAGAGGGTCCAAGTATGATGCCCGGTGGTACTAAGGCTTCATATGATGCAATAGAAAGCTTATTAACAAAAATGGCTGCCAAAGTTGAAGACGGACCATGTGTTGCATATGTTGGACCAGGAGGCTCAGGTCATTTTGTAAAAACTGTTCATAACGGAATTGAATATGGAATTGAACAAATACTTGCAGAAGCTTATGACCTTATGAAGAGAGTCAAAGGTATGAATGGACAGCAGATGTCAGAGGTATTTGGTATTTGGAATAATACTGATGAATTAGCTTCTTATCTTGTTGAGATAACAGAGATTTGTCTAAATACAAAAGATGAGATAACTGGAGATGATGTCGTGGAAAAAATATTAGATAAAGCTGGCCAGAAAGGTACAGGGTTATGGACTGTTGTAAGTGCTCTAGAACTGGGGGTATCAGTCCCAACTATTTATGCATCTTTAAATGCAAGAGTAATGAGTTCTTTAAAAGAGCAACGTAGTGAGATTGAAAAAACTATTCCATCTAAAGAGATAGAGGATTTTGATTTAGGAAATATATCAGATGGAATGAAACCTTTATTTGATGCTGTAGTCCTTGCCACAATTGCTAGCTATGCCCAAGGTATGGATATTTTAAGAGAAGCATCTGCAGTATATAACTATGGTTTGAATATGCCGTCAATTGCTCAAATATGGAAAGGTGGTTGCATAATTAGATCAAAATTATTAAGTAAAATTCAAGATGCTTATAACAAAGATCCTAATCTAAAAAATTTAATTTTTGATGATTGGTTCAATAATGAAATTGCGACAAGATTAGATAACTTAGCTAAAGTAGTTTCTTTATCCACAAAAGCTGGTATACCAGTCCCATGTCTATCCAGTACTTTAGATTATTTGAATAGTTATAGAACCAATAGACTTCCTCAGAATCTTGTTCAGGCAATGAGAGACTGTTTTGGCTCTCATACATATGAAAGAATTGATAAGGAAGGTAGTTTTCATACTGAATGGATGAAATGATTGAAAAGGTTAAAAATGGATATACACTTAACATTTACAAAGACAAGTTAGAGCTATCTACAGCGGTTTTTAAGTTTATTGAAAGTCACATTATTCATACTTTAAAAAAGAAAGACAGGTTCAAATTTTGTGTAAGTGGAGGTTCAACTCCTAAATCTGTCTATAAGCTTTTATCAAAAAGTGATCTTAGATGGGATATGGTTGATGTCTTTTTAGGGGATGAAAGATGTGTTGATCCAAATTCAGAATTGAGTAACTCGTTAATGTTGAAGAATTCATTGTTAACTAATTTTGGATCTAAAGCTTTTTTTTATGAAATTTTCAATGATTTAAATGCTGATGATGAAGCTACAAAAAATCAATTTATTTCTAAATTATTTGAAAAATGCGGATCAAACCCTCCAACTTTTGATTTAACATTATTAGGTCTTGGAGACGATGGTCATACAGCCTCACTATTCCCTTATCAAAAAAATAATAATGTAGATGATTTTGTTATTTTTAATGAAGGTAAAGGTTTAAAAAGAATTTCATTAACTCCAAAGGTTCTTTCAGCTTCTTCAAAGATAGTATTTTTAGTTAGTGGAGCTTCTAAAAGAATTGCTCTTGAGAGGTTATTAGATGAAAAAGAGCCACCAGATAGAACACCATCAAAATTAATAAAATCTATTAATCAAATTTCAATATTTTGTGATCAGGAATCAGCAAAAGAATTAGAAATTTAGTTAAAGTCTATTAATAATTTAAATTATTTAATGAGTAAGAAAAAATTTTTATTCCAGAAAAAGGAGTTCGATGGTTGGAAAACATTAAATGATACTGTTATGGGCGGATCAAGTTCAGCTTTTTGTGAAATTTCAAATTCGGGTTTGATATTAAAGGGTAATATTGTCGAGAAAGCAGGAGGATTTGTTAGTTGTAGATCGTCTATATATAAACCTTCTTTAAATGTATCTGAGTATTCATCCTTTGAATTAAATATTGATGGACAAGGAAGAACTTTTAAATTTGCTGTCGCTTGTGAAGATGATCTACTAGGACTAACCGAATTTATTCCGGGTGGACTTAGATGGATTAAATCATTCCCAACAAAAAAATTCGGGACAACAAATGTTCAAATTCCTTTTAGTGAGTTAAAACCTTCAGTAAGAGCTAATAAAGTACGTTTTCCATTTAAATTCAAGCCATCTAAAATTAAAAGATTGCAACTACTACACTCTAAGTTCGGTGATGATGGATTACTTAATAATGAGTTTAAACAGGGTTCAATAAAAGTTTTAATTAAATCAATAAGTGTTATTTGAAAATCCACCTAAAAATATAGAGAGCTTAATCGCTAAGTCAGCAGATTTAACAAATAAACCTTTTGTTCATTCTGTAGTAAAAATAAATGGTGAATACGAATTCGAAGATGAAGATATTGATTTAACAGTTAATATCTTATGTCGAGATAAAGAAGGTAAAAGATTAGAAATTTATGATCTTGAATTAGAACTTTTTAAATCAAATAAAGAGTTGGTTTTAGTAATCTCTAAGCTTAACTTCCCTGATGAACCAATATTATGGTGTGGAGTTAAAACATTATGGATGGATAGCAATAATGGGAAAAAATGCAACTCACCAAAATACAGCGCTAGATTGGAAAATTTAGCAAATAGGATAAAAAGTTTTATTGATTAAGAAAATAAAATTTGAGCTGATTTATAAATCAGTAACAGCCCCTAAACTTGATGTGCTTACGATTCTCGAATATTTTGAAAGAATTCCTCTTTTGTATTTTTGAATAGGTTTTACCCAATCTTTTTTTCTTTTTTCTAATTCTTCGTCAGATAAATCAACTTCAATTAGTTGTTTTACAGCATCTACTGTAATTAAATCACCTTGTTTTATTAGAGCAATATTTCCTCCTACAGCAGCCTCTGGAGCTATGTGACCCACAACAAGACCATAGGTACCCCCGCTAAATCTGCCATCGGTAATTAAAGCCACCTTCTCTCCTAGCCCTTGACCAACAATCGCAGATGTTGGAGCTAACATTTCTCTCATGCCTGGACCTCCTACAGGACCTTCGTTTCTAATAACAACAACATCACCAGCTTTGATATCGTTATTTAATATCGATTTTAAACAATCCTCTTCACTTTCAAAAATCTTTGCGGGACCTGTTAATACAGGGTTTTTTACTCCGCTAATTTTGGCTACAGAACCTTCGCTCGCTAAGTTACCTTTTAATATCGCTAGATGTCCTTTTTTATAAAGAGGGTCATCTATGTCTCTTATGACATTTTGATTTGTTGGAGGCTTATCTGGAATATTCTGTAAGTATTCTGAGATGGTTTTGCCTTCAATGTTTTTGCAATCGCCATGAATTAATCCTGCATTCAAAAGTATTTTCATTACTTGTGGAATCCCACCTGCCTTATGAAGATCCACCGTCACATATTTACCACTCGGTTTAAGGTCACAAATAACGGGTACTTTTTGTCTGATTCTCTCAAAATCATTAATGTTGATATCTATTCCTGCAGTATTCGCAATAGCTAAGATGTGCAATACCGCATTTGTTGATCCGCCAATTGCCATAATTACTGATATTGCATTTTCAAATGCTTTCTTAGTCATTAGGTCTAGAGGTCTTATATCTTTTTCTATTGCAGAGACTAATATCTCAGCACTTTTATCTGCACTTAGTTCTTTTTCAAGATCTTCAGCAGCCATAGTGGAACTGTGAGGAAGACTTAACCCTAATACTTCAATAACCGCAGACATTGTATTAGCTGTAAACATTCCTCCACAGCTACCAGCACCAGGAATACAATTTTTCTCAACTTGGATTAGCCTTTCTTCATTAATTTTGCCTGATGTTAATTGTCCAACAGCTTCAAATGCACTAACAACAGTAAGATCTTCTCCATGCAATTTCCCAGGCTTTATTGTCCCTCCATAAATGAAAATTGAGGGAATATTCATTCTTGCAATCGCAATCATGGCACCCGGCATATTTTTATCACATCCACCTATAGCAAGTACTCCATCCATACTCTGAGCATTGCATGCTGTTTCAATTGAATCAGCAATAACTTCTCTTGAAACTAGGGAATATTTCATGCCCTCTGTTCCCATAGAAATCCCATCACTTACTGTTATAGTCCCAAACATCTGAGGCATCCCACCTGATCTTTTTATTGACTCTTCAGCTTTTAGAGCTAACTTATTTAAACCCATATTGCATGGTGTTATGGTGCTGTATCCATTTGCAACTCCAATAATAGGTTTATTAAAATCTTCATCATTAAATCCAACAGCTCTTAACATCGATCTGTTAGGGGATCTTTGCACACCTTGGGTTATTGCAGATGATCTGAGTTTATTCATATTATTTGAGAACCTTTTTTATTCTATTGCCCCAACTCTTCAAGTTGCTTCCTCACATCAGCAATTGCAGAATTAAGTTGCTCAACTTTCTTCTCCAGATTCTCTCCTTCAACTTCATTTATATTTTCATTTGAATCAATCGCTTCTGAGCCGTCTTGAATTCTGGAGGAATACATCATTGCTTTTTGTTTTTTTTCCTCCTTTCTTTTGTCTGCTTCGGATATTAACCACCAAGCTAGACCTGCTGCTCCAATAAAAGCACCGCTTATTAATGATAAAAGATTATTTGAAGACGAATCTCTGTATTCAGACATTGGTAAAATATTTACTCCTATATTCTATATTAGTTCTTATCTTGAAATATAGTACTTAAACGCGATAAAGGATTCCCAATACCCGGTACTAATAATTGTGTTTTTTCGTCTTCCTCATCTATGCAAGAAGTGTAAATTACCTGATTAGGGAATAATTTCGCAATTTCATTTAACCCTTTATTTGAGCAAATAGCAGTTATTAAAAGAATCCTATTTGAATCAACACCTAATTCCTTTAATTTAATTAAAGTTTCTAATGTTGCTGATTTTGTCGTTATTTGTTCTGAATAAAATATAACTCCTTCATTTGATTCAATAGTTTTAGGAAGTTCTCCTAATGAGAGGGTTGAATTAGGAATTACTTCTTTAGATCCAAACCAAAGAGATAACCCTTCGGGCAACATTGCGAGCACTTTTATTGGATAATCATTATTAATAAAGAATCCATCTGCGTCCCCATTATCAGTATTTACTATTTCTTTTTTATATGGCAGCCAATTACGTAATGCTTCATATGTAAGCCATTTCCCTAATTGCTCATATCCTGTTGAGTACAAAATATTTGGAGTATTTTTTTCTCGCAATATTGAAAGCCAATGTTTTATTAATGGATGAGGAGGAACAATAACCTTTAGTGACATTGCCATATATTTTCCTTTAAGATACTCTTACAAACTTTAAATACTTAAGTTCTAAAATACAGTCTTATTATGATTAAATCAATTGTTTTCCCCTCACTAAAGAATGCATTAATTACTTTGTTATTCGTTGGGATTTTATTTTTTAATTCTGTAAATTCTGCATGGGCTAAAAGACCTCCTGAGATTAGAAACCAGCAAGACCTTAATTTAGAGCCAGATATGCATGGTCAAGACTTAAGCGGTAACGAATACGTTAAGTTTGATTTGAATGGGTTTAATTTCAGTGAAAGTAATTTAGAAGGGGCGGTGTTCAATAATAGTAAATTGCAAAACTCAAAGTTTACTGGAGCAAATTTAAGAGATGCACTAGCTTATGCAACAGACTTTACAGATGCAGATCTTTCGGATGTTAATTTTACAAATGCTTTATTAATGGAGAGTAATTTTGAAGGAGCAAAAATAGATGGTGCAGATTTTACTGATGCTGTTCTTAGTCGTACACAACAAAAACAATTATGTGCGATTGCTAATGGCACAAATAGTTCTACAGGAGAGAGTACAGAATATAGCTTAGGTTGTTAATCATCAAAGATGAAAAAAAAAATTCCAGTTATTGTTGTTTCGGGATTTCTTGGTTCAGGTAAAACAACTTTTCTAAGATATCTATTAAAAGAGAGTAATAAAAAATTTGGTTTAATAATTAATGAATTTGGTGATGTTGGAATTGACGGTGATTTGATTAAAAGTTGTGATAAATGTGATGAATCTGAAGACGACTGCGTAATCGAATTAAACAATGGATGTTTATGTTGTACTGTTCAAGATGATTTTGTTCCATCAATAAAAGCTCTCCTAGAATTTAATCCTCCTATCGAATCAATAATTATCGAAACAAGTGGCTTGGCACTACCAATTCCCTTAATTCAAGCACTTAACTGGCCTGAGATTAGGTCTTCCATCTACCTTGATGTTGTTGTTGGTATCGTTAATGGAGAATCAATGCTTAATGGTTCACCAATTAATGATTTAAATAAAATAACAAAACAATATAATGAAACAGATAAAATTGATCACAACGCCACTATAGATGAACTTTTTGAGGAGCAACTAGAAGTTTCTGATATCGTTTTAGTCTCTAGATCAGATATCTTAAATGATGATCAGTTTGACGTTGTAAAAAATAAAATTCAAGGAAGTCTAAACTCATCTACACCAGTCCTTAAATCCAAGAATGGCAAAATTGATTTAAATTATCTATTTGACTTTAATTTTAAAAAAGAGACTTATAAAGAATTTTTAACGGAAGAACATGACCATAATCATGTTGAGCTTGTATCAGATTCATTTAAATTAAATTATTTCCTTGAAAAAAATGACTTTGAAAAGGAGATGTCAAAAATCTTGGATGAATTAAACATTCTTCGAATAAAAGGACGTATTTGGATACCAAACAAATCATTGCCTTTACAAATACAAATTGTTGGAAAGAAAATTAATACTTGGTTTGAAGAAGCTCCAGACAATTGTTGGAGACCAAATGATAATGCTGGGCTTGAATTAGTAATAATTTCCTTTGATGAAAAATCTATAAAAACTTTCAATAGAAAAATTAAAGAGAAATTTAAGATTTTAAGTGACCCAAAAATAGCAATTTGACTTTATAGTTAGCTGTCGGGATACTTACTACAGTAGACAGCCCAAGATGGAAAATCCAAAAATTGCTTTAAAACAAATAATCTCTGACGAAGTTACATCAATTGATAAAATAAAATGTTCAAAATGTGGAGGGGCAGGAAATTTTAAAACACATGAAAATTCAAGAAGAACTTGCTTAGTATGTTTTGGTAGAGGCTACATAAACATCTAATAACTCAGAAAACCTTAAGGTAAAAATATTTGTTTATTAATCAATAGTACTTTTTATTAAAATTTAAACTAATCTTCTAGTAGAAATTAATTTTTAATTGGACCAATTTGCTGTAAAAGTTTTTGTAAGACTAAGACCCTCAGTTTTAGATCCAGCAGGGGAAGCTACCAAATCTGCTTCTATAAAACTTGGAGCCGAGGGAATAAAATCATTACGTATAGGAAAAATGATTGAGGTAAAAATAGAAGGTAATGGTGAAAACGAAGTAAGAGAAAAAATTGATTTATTGTGTGATAGGTTATTCGCAAATACTGTTATTGAAGATTATGAGTATTCACTAGAAAAATTATAAGATGGATAATTTTACTGTAGGAGTTGTTGTCTTCCCTGGTTCTAATTGTGATCGTGATGTTTCATGGGCATTGGAAGGTTGTTTAGACATAAGAACAAAATACTTGTGGCATGAGTCTTCAGATTTAAGTGATGTAGATGCAATAGTTTTACCTGGAGGATTTAGCTATGGTGATTATTTAAGATGCGGAGCAATTGCGAGATTCTCTCCATTAATAAATGCCTTGGATGAGTTTGTTAAAAGCGGGAAAAGAGTTTTAGGAATTTGTAATGGGTTTCAAATTTTGACAGAATCAGGATTTTTGCCTGGTGCTCTTGTTGCAAATAAAAATCTTAATTTTATCTGTGATGACGTTGAACTGGATATTGTTTCTTCAAAAGGAGGTTGGTTTAATAATGGAGATGAAAAACAAACTATTAAGTTGCCAATAGCGCATGGGGAAGGAAGATATCATTGTGATTCTGATACTTTAAAAAAACTTGTAGATAATGAATTGATCGCTTTGAGATATAAAAATAATCCTAATGGATCCTCATTCGATATCGCAGGCATAACTAATGAAAAGGGAAATGTTCTAGGTTTAATGCCTCATCCAGAGCGAGCATGTGACGAGACAATTGGTGGGACTGATGGTCTCTTTACATTAAAATCATTAATATTGAAATAAAAAAAGACCCCCAATTTTGGAGGTCTTTTTTTATTTAATTTGGGAAGAAATTAAACAGTAGCTTTTACTTTTGGATCCAAATCACCTTTTGCGTAAAGATCAGCAAAATAATTAGTGCTGTTTTGTTTGATCTTACTTGCTTGACCTTCGCACCAGAACTGCTTGTATCTATCAAGACAAACTTGCTTCATGTATTTTCTAGCAGGCTTGTTGAAATGTCTTGGGTCGAAGTTTGCCTTATCAGCAAATGCTGCCTCTCTAACCGCGGCAGTGAAAGCAAGTCTGTTATCAGTATCAATGTTGACTTTCCTAACTCCATTTCTTATTCCCTCTTGAATTTCTTCAACAGGAACACCATAAGTTTGAGGAATTTCACCGCCATATTTGTTAATGATATCCAACCATTCTTGAGGAACTGAACTAGATCCATGCATTACAAGATGGGTATTTGGAAGTGCTTTATGAATTTCAGCAATTCTGCTTATTGCAAGAACTTCTCCTGTAGGTTTTCTTGTGAATTTATAAGCACCATGACTTGTACCTATAGCAATAGCTAATGCATCAACTTTTGTTTTAGCAACAAAATCTGCAGCTTCTTCAGGATCAGTCAAAAGCATATCTGTAGAAAGTTCACCTTCAAATCCATGACCATCTTCTGCCTCACCTTTTCCTGTTTCTAATGAACCTAAGCAACCCAACTCTCCTTCAACACTAACTCCAACTGAATGAGCAAAATCTACTACTTTTTTAGTAACTGCAACATTATATTCGTAACTAGCGGGTGTTTTTGCATCTGCCTCTAGAGAACCATCCATCATTACTGATGTGAAACCATTTATTGCTGCTGAATAACATGTTGATGGCTCATTACCATGGTCTTGGTGCATTACCACTGGAATATTAGGATATGTTTCTGTAGCAGCAAGGATTAGATGACGTAGGAAAATTTCTCCTGCATAATTTCTTGCCCCTCTTGAAGCTTGGAGGATTACAGGACTATCAGTTTCATATGCTGCTTCCATGATTGCTTGAACTTGCTCAAGGTTATTAACATTGAAAGCTGGAATACCGTAACCATTCTCAGCAGCGTGATCTAAAAGTAGTCTTAGTGGAACGAGGGCCATAATTAAAATAAGTTAAATGCTATATAAAGCATATGTTTCCGAGAGTTTAGTATAAAGAGGTATCAAATGTCACGTCATTAGATATACAAAATACTAAATTAAAGAAACTAATTTTATGACCCAGAGTATATTTTTAGGATTTTTTTAGTTAGTAAGTGTAGCCTGCCACAAACAATTGCTCATCAGATGAAGGTTGAGATCCTGCTACATAGGCACCTTTTGAAGCTTCAGAGTTTGCTTGAGCTCTTGCTATTAATGCTTTTTGACCTCCTTCAACGTCGCTTCCTTTCCAGGCCTTTAAGCATGAGTGCTGTAATGCTCTTCCATAGGAGAATGAAACATTCCATAAAGCTTTCCTGTAAAGAGTGTTCATATTATTTAAATAAACAGAAGCAGCTTCTTCGCTTAACCCTCCTGATAAGAAAACTATTCCAGGAACAGATGCAGGAACGCATCTTTCCATAGTTCTGATTGTCATTTCAGCAACTTTCATAGGATCAGCCTTTGTTGGACAATCTGCTCCATTAACAGTCATAGAAGGTTTTAATAGAGTGCCTTCTAGAAAAACTCCATTTGCTTGACAGGCAATATAAACCTGCTTTATTACCTCTTCTTGAACTTCAGCAGTTTTTTCAATAGTATGGTCGCCGTCCATTAAGATTTCAGGTTCAATAATTGGTACCAAACCAGATTCTTGAACTGATCTTGCATACCTTGCTAATCCCCAAGCATTCTCTTGAATTGATAGTTTTGAAGGACAACCATCATTTGTAATTTGCAGAACTGCTCTCCACTTTGCAAATCTGGCACCTTGTTCATAATATTTTGCGGCTCTTTCAACTAACCCATCTAGGCCAGAGCAAAAAGTTTCTACATCTCCTCCTCCTGGAAGTGGATTTAGGCCTTTATCGACCTTTATACCTGGAATAATACCTAAATCATTTAGTTTCTTAACCATTGACTCACCATCTTGGTGATTCTGATAAAGAGTTTCTTCGAAGAGGATTGCTCCACTTATATATTTGCCAAGACCTTCTGTAGTAAAAAGCATTCCTCTATATGCCTTCCTATTGTCTTCAGTATTCTCAACGCCAATTCCAGCGAGTCTTTTACCTACTGTTTTAGTGGATTCATCTACCGCTAATATCCCTTTTCCTTTAGAAGCTAGTAATTGAGCATTTTCTTTAAGCTCATTTTTGTAATAATTTAAAGCCATTCTTTAATAATTCAGTTCAATTGATTTTTCCAGAATATGAAAAAAAAATAAAATCAATCCAATACTTTATCGGGTGATAATTGCTACTTATAAATGTATAGCCTTAAATTTTGATACTTAATCCACTTTTCGAAGATTCTCTTATGGCTTCGCAAACTTTATGACTAGCAAGTCCCTCACATAAGCCTGGGATTACAGGTGTTCCATTAATTATACTCTGAGCCCATAAATTTTGAATTCTCAAAACTGGAGCTATTCTCCCATCAGTCCATGTTTTTTCAAAATTAAAACTTGAATCTGCAGTTAGATTTTGTATTTTATTTTCGTTGTTTGAATATTTCAAATTAAAACCATGTACATAATCTTTTTGGTTTTCGCTTTTAAGAATAAGTGAACCTTCGCTTCCATATATTTCTAAACTAAATCCTCTACCATTTTTAGAAATCGATGATAAAGATACCTGACATGGAATAAGATTCGAGCTGTAGTTTGATATTTCTATATTGGCTAAACATACATCTTCACTCGTAACATCATTTAAATCAGATGAATTAGGTAAAGGTCTTTTTTTTATTGATGTTGCTAACTTGCCAGACACGTTTATTGCTTCTCCAAAAAACCAATTCAACATATCGAATGCATGAGTACCTAAAGCGCCAATAACTCCTCCACCTTTTTCTTCCAATGAATACCAATTCCAGGATCTTTTGGGGTCGGATCTACTGCCCATTAACCAATCTAATTTGACTAAATATATATCTCCTAAGATATTTTCATCAATAAGTTTTTTTGTCTGAAGGAAAAGAGGTACTGCTCTATATTCAAAATCAACACATACGCTTAAATTATTAATCAAAGATATTCTCTGAAGCTCTTCAATTTCTGAGGAGGATATTGAAACGGGTTTTTCAAGTAACAAATTTTTATTATTCTCAAGCGCTCTTTTTGCTAATTTAAATCTTGTTTCAGGAGGGGTGGCAATAATAATTCCATCAATTTTTGGAGATTTAACTAAGTCTTCCCAATTATGAAAAAAATCTAAGCCCGTTTCTTTTTCTAATATCGATTTTTGCTTTTTCTCGTAATGATAAATTGCTACAGGAGTTAAGTGATCAGACTCTTTTAATGCCTCTAAATGAACTTTTTTCCCAAACCCTAGTCCAGCGATTGCTATTTTTAATTTTTTATTTTTAGTATTCATTCTTATTCATTAATAAACTCTGAACAGCTATTTTCAATAACAACATCTATAAGTTCATCATTATTAGAAGTTTGCCATTTTGAATTGAATTGAGGAATTCCATTTATTGATGTATCTTTGAACTTTTTTTCATTGCAATTAATTCTCATTACATAAAGTGATAACTCTCCATCATCATCAGAATTAGTTGGATTCTTAAAGAACTTTGTTAATACACTTATTTCACCATTTGGTAGCGGCTTAATACTCCCTTTATCAAGCCATTCTTTCCCATCATCATTCTCTTTAAGGAGAACCCAATCAACATTTCCTATCGCATATGAATAGGAGGCAAAGTTTAAAATAAAGAGTAGAAGGCTTAAAGAAAAATAAAATAAATTAGAAATTATTCTCATTTTATATATTTGCTTCTGCAAGTTCTTTTACACCATGAATTTTTAAAATTTTAGTCAGAGTATCCTTGAGATCTTTCCTTTTAACTATTACATCAACAAAACCATGCTCAAGCAGATATTCAGCTGTTTGAAAATTATCGGGTAATTTTTCTCTTAATGTTTGTTCTATAACCCTTCTTCCAGCAAATCCAATAAGAGCTTTAGGTTCCGCCAAAATTAAATCACCTAACATTGCAAAGCTTGCTGTTACCCCTCCAGTGGTTGGATGAGTTAATAAGGGCATATAAAGAAGATTTTTTTCTTTATGTTTTTTTAGTGCTCCAGATATTTTTGCCATTTGCATGAGACTTAACATACCTTCTTGCATCCTTGCTCCTCCTGATGCGCAAACAATAAGAATTGGAAAATTTTCTAAAGTTGCTCTCTCAATTATCCTTGTAATTTTTTCACCAACTACTGAACCCATGGATCCTCCCATAAATCTAAAATCCATAACAGCTAATGCTAAAGGCATTGAATTCACAGAACAGATACCTGTTACGACTCCATCTCTTAAACCTGTACCTGCTTGACTTTCTTTAATTCGATCAGCATACGCTCTTCTATCTTTAAAACCCAAAGGATCTGTAGGACTTAGTGAACTATCAAATTCTTTGAATGAATTTTTATCAGCAATTATATTTATCCTTTCATCGCTATTAATCCTATTGTGGTGTCCACAATTACTACAAACATTGAAATTTGAAATTAGGTCTTTTCTATAGGCTACTTGCGAACACTCTGAACATTTAACCCACAAACCATCTCCCTCATCAGTATCTTGCGAAACTTTCCCAACAAATTGATCTTTACGCCTTGCGGCAAACCAGTCGATTAATGACACAACTTTTCCTGTTTTTTCTATTTAAATCTAAGTAAGGTACTTTTATCAAGAAAGATATATAAAAATTTGAGATCCTCTAGATTAAAAACTCCTCAAAGTAAAAAATATAATGATTTGAGTTGATAATCGAAAATTAATTATTATTTATTTTTCTCCTCAATCATTTTATGAATTATTGGAGTGAGAATTAGTTCCATTGCGAATCCCATTTTTCCTCCATTTACAACGATACTTGTTGGACTTGACATAAATGAATCGTTAATCATTCCAAGCAAGTATTGAAAATCAATCCCCCATTTCTCTCTTGCCCCTTTTCTGAAATGTATGATCACAAAGCTCTCATCAGGAGTTGGGATATTCCTGCATATGAAAGGATTAGAAGTGTCAATTGTGGGAATTCTTTGGAAATTAATATCGGTTTTGCTGAATTGTGGGCAAATGTGATTTATATAATCAGGCATTCTTCTCAATATAGTATCCACAATGGTTTCCGCTGAGTAACCTCTTTCTGCGTTATCTCTATGGATTTTTTGAATCCACTCTAAATTTGTTATCGGAACAACGCCAACAAGTAAATCAGCATAAGATGCCACATTGTATCCATCACCTTCTACCCCGCCATGCAAACCTTCATAAAAAAGTACGTCTGTTCCCTCAGGAATATCTTCCCATGGAGTAAATTGCCCAGGTTCTAGGGATGTCCCAAGTCTTGTATTATGTTCTTCTGCTTCTTCAAGACTATGTAGATAATATCTTTTCTTTCCTCCTCCAGTTTCACCATAGATTTTAAAAAGTTCTTCTAGCTTGTCAAAAAGATTAGCCTCTGGACCAAAATGAGAGAAATTTTCACCTTTTGAAAGAGCGTCTGCCATAGCTTTTTTCATAGGCATTCTTTCAAATCTGTGGTAACTATCACCTTCTACAACTGCGGGAACAATATCTTCTCTGGCAAAAATATGCTCAAAGGCTCTTTTTACTGTACTTGTTCCTGCTCCTGAAGATCCTGTTACAGCGACTACTGGATGACGTTTTGACATTTTTTAAAAACAATATCTAATGATTCTGACAGGTCATATGCCAACTTTATGTTTTACTTAAAAATATTTTTTTATTTATTAATTTTTTTTTAAATTTCATCCATTATTTTATCTCCGATTTCACTGCAAGATAAAACTTCAGAAGACCCATCAGCTAAATCTGCTGTTCTAAATCCTTTTGATAAAACTTTATCAATGGCAGTTTCTAAATTTTCTGCAGCTTCTTCTTCATTTAATCCAATTTTTAACATCATGGAAGCAGATAAAAGCATTGCTATAGGATTCGCTATGTTTTTACCAGCTATATCAGGAGCCGAACCATGAACAGGTTCAAAAACTCCTGGCCCATTATTGTTTAGAGAAGCAGATGGAAGCATACCAATAGAACCAGTTAACATTGCGGCTAAATCGCTTAAAATATCTCCAAATAAATTACTAGTTAAAATCACATCAAATTGACCAGGATCTCTAACTAATTGCATTGCTGCATTATCAACGTACATATTGCTTAGAGATATATTTTTATCTTTTGAGGTGATATTTAAAACTGTATCTCTCCACAATTGACTAACCTCAAGAACGTTTGATTTATCAACAGAACATATTTTTTTATTTCTTTGGTTAGCAATTTTTATTGCTATTTCAGTTATTCTCTCTATTTCGGCCGAATCATAAACCATCGTATTGAAAGCTTTTGGGATTTTTGTATTTGTTATATGTCCTCTTGGTTTTCCAAAATAAATTCCCCCTATTAATTCTCTTACAACAATAAGATCTACATGCTCAACGATTTCTTTTTTTAATGTACTTGCATCTAATAGAGATTTTCTTATTTTGACAGGCCTGATATTTGCGAAAAGGTTTAGGGCAGATCTTAACTTTAGTAACCCACTTTCTGGCCTTAATTCTCTTGCAAGAGAGTCATATTTAATATCTCCAACACATGCTAAAAGTACAGCATCACTTTTTTTGCATTGATCTAGTGTCTCATCTGGAGCAGGAGTCCCATATTTTTCATAAGCTATCCCTCCAAATAATTTTTCAATAATCTCAATATCGAAATTATGATTTTTTGAAAGCTTTTTTAAAACTTTTTTTGAAACTTCTGAAATCTCTGGTCCAATTCCGTCTCCTGACAATAAAACAATCTTATATTTCTTCATTTAAATTTTTGTTTAATAGAACAATAAATTATTGCTTGTCTAATTGTCTAAGTTTTTTTGCTAATTCTGGTAATTTTTTAAAAATACTTGAACTCCTTAGCCATGATTTATTTTCCATCGCGGGGAAACCACTAATTACCTTGCCATCTTCTATGTCACAATGGATTCCGCATTTTGAACTCGCTATGACATTATTACCAACTTTTACTCTATTATTGACTCCTACTTGCCCTGCCAAAATAACACCATCTCCAATATTTGCTCCTCCAGCGATACCAACTTGAGCTGCAAATGCACAATTCTTTCCAATTTTTACTCCATGACCTATTTGTATTAAATTATCCAACTTTGTTCCCTCATCAATAAAAGTAAATCCAACTGCGGGTCTATCAATACAACAATTCGTTCCAATTTCTACAAAACTCATTATTTTTACACCACCTTTTTGAGGCATCTTTACCCATTTGCCATTTTTAGGAATAAAACCAAATCCCTCTGATCCAATAACAGAATTTGAATTAATTACACAATTATTTTTTAGAGTGGTATTTTCGTAAATAACACAATTTGGATGAATTATATTATTATTTCCTATTCGAACATTGCCTAAAATTGATGATCCAGGAAGAATATGATTATTGTCTCCAATTACAGTATTTTCTCCAATATAGACATTAGGTCCAATATGGCAATCTGCTCCAATTATTGCTGTTTTATCTATAACCGCTGAAGCGTGAATTCCTGGTTTGAAATTGATAGTTTTATATAAACAATCCAATACTTCTGCAAATGCAATTCTTGGATTTTTAACGATTATGTTTGATATATTGAGTTTCTTTAGGGCACTAACGATTTCATCGTTGTTAGTAGTTATTATTGCTGATGCTTTAGTTTGATCTAATTTTTCTTTAAGGATATTATTTTCTTCTAAAAAAGATATTTGATGTTTAACTGCAGCATCTAATGAGGCAGCATCATCTATATTTAAATCTTCGAAAATATTGGCACTAATAAAATTTGAATTTCCTTTTTTTATTAGATCAACTAAATCACTTAAAAGCATTTTTCAGTTTTAATTTTTTTCTAAGAGAGAGCAAGAACATCTCTATGTACGACAATTATCGAGGAGTTGTTATTTTCTTTATTATTTAAGATACTTCTTAATTTGTCGCTACTTATTGATACTAAACCTTTTGCAACTTCTTTATCATTTGTATTTACGATTTTAACTGCCTGATTAATCGTAAAGTTTCCTTCTACATTCTTAACACCAACCGCTAAAAGTGAGGCACCTTTTTTTTTAATTGCAAAAGAAGCGCCATCATCTAAAGTAATTTTCCCTACTGTTTGAATTGCATGTGAAAGCCAACTTTTTTTGTTTCCAATAGGTTTTTCTACTGGATAAAATAAAGTTCCAATTTTATTATCATTAAATATTTCAATTAAGTTTTTTTTATTAGTTCCATCAACTAGTTGGACTTCGACTCCTCCTTTTGTTGCTATTTCTGCAGAAATTAATTTTGTAGAAATTCCTCCTGTTCCCCATTCATTATTTGAGTTTTGAATATTTTTATCTTTAATTTCCTTTAATTCACTATTATGAACTTCTTTAATAGGTTGCGCATCTTTATTATTACGTGGATCTTTTGAGTATAGATTTTCAATATCGGTTAATAAAATAAGCTTGTTAGCATTTATAGCCAAGGCAACTAAAGCAGAGAGGGTATCATTATCTCCATATTTAAGCTCTTCATTTGCTACGGTATCATTTTCATTTACTATTGGAATAACATTCAAATCGATTAATTTTTTTAAAGTTTTAGAAGCGTTATTAAAGGATTCTCGTGAATTGAAATCAGCTTTAGTTATTAAAATTTGAGCAATATTATGACCTAATTTATTAAATACTTTATCGTATAAGGACATTAAATTAACTTGACCTACTGCAGCAGTAGCTTGAAGGGTACTTAAATCATTTGGTCTCGTTTTAATATTTAATTTTTGGCAACCTAATCCAACGGCTCCACTAGTTACTAAAATTAATTTGTTTCCTTTTGAAAGAAAACTTGTAAAGGATCTAGAAAGGTTTTCAATAACTTCTTCTGTAGATGTTTCCTCTGTTCCTCTTAAAATACTAGTACCAATTTTTATAACCCAAGTTTTCATTTTATAAAATGAGAAATTAATTTTTCTATTGTCAAAGTTAAATTAAATTTTATAGGCAAGCCATCTCTATTTAATCGCTTAACTAATATTGTTTTTATATCACATCTATTCCCAACAATAATATCTGTAAAAATTCTGTCGCCAATAATGGCTATATTTTTTGGCTCTCTGCCAATTTCTTTGATAGCAGACAAAGTTACTTTTTTTCTTGGTTTTGATGCATTGTATTTATACCTTAAATTTAATTCTTTCGCTATTTTTGCGATTCTTTTTTTTGATGGATTATTACTTATTAGATATAAGGAGAAAAGTTTTTTAGATTCTATGATCCAATTTTTTACAGCTTTTGGGATCATATTTGATTTTCTATTTACTAGAGTCCCATCCACGTCTAGCAATAAAGAATTAATTCCTTTTTTTTGCAACTCAGATTGAGAAATATTATATATTGGTAAGTTTGAATCCCAATTGACTTTTAGGATAGATCTCATTTATTTTAAGAACTACTTTTTTCAAGCTCAGTTTCAATCAAAGGTTGAATTTTATCGAACTCATCATCTTCAACTAATAAGGCACCTTTGTCTTTTAATTTACCCACAATAAAAAAAGGATCTAGTGGTATATATAAGCCATATTCTTGGTCAAAAAGATTAAAGTTAACGAGCAATTCATAACTCTCACTATCATCATCGACGTAATCTTCTTCTAATTCATCGTAAATTGGTTCTTCAAGTTCTCCTGATACTGTTAATGTAACTGCTGATCTGATAAGTCTTAAATCATGTTCTTGAAGAACTGCTTCAGCATTTTTTAGTATTTGTTCATTTTTATCTATTTTCTCAATTAGTTCAGGTTCATCTTTTTCATTTATCTTAAAAAGACTTACTGGAGTATCAACTGGCGTTAATAAAGCATATTCTTGGCCTTCAACACTTACTAATTGTTCAAGATAACAAAATAGCTCGTTTCCATTTGAGTCATTTAATAAAAGAGTCTGTGCATCATAATTATCATTTGAATTGGCTTCTTTCATTTAAAAATTATCTATCCTTTTTAATACTAATATTTTATCTGACGTTTACCAGCTATTTCTTCTAATTCAGGACCTTCTTCGATCCATTGTTCAAGTATTATTTTTGCTGAAAAACTATCAATCAATCCGGATTTATCTTTTTTTATTCCAAATCTATCTGAAGATTCCCAAGTTGAACTATGTTCGTTGACGTAAGAAAATGGAAGCTTTAATTCATTTGAAAGTAATTGACCGTAATTTTTACAGTCAATAGCTTGAGTGGTCATTTGACCTTCCTCATCTAGTGGAATACCCACAATAAACCCAGTCAAATTAAATTCATTTATATAATTTCTAATGATTTTAATCTCTTGATTATTTTCAAACCGTTTTACTGCTGGAAGTATATTTGATGTTATGCAGAGGGGATCACAATAAGCTAATCCTATTCTTTTGGTACCTATATCCAAACTCAAAATTGACTTGGGTTTGGGTTTGCAAAATTTCACTTTGTTTTTAATGGAAAAGGAGATGGATATGGATTACCTTGTGGACTTAATTTTTCAAAGATTGATTCCAAAGATTGATTTATTATATTTACTTGTTTGGCTTCATTCTTAACTATTGTGTTCCTGATAAGAATTATTTCTTGATTTTTTTCTTTGAGATTACATTCTTCGAGAAAAAGATTTAATTGAGAATTTTCTTTATAGGTTTTTAAATATGAAACAGGTGATTTTTCAAAAAATCTTTTTATAAATTCTTTTAAAATAGAATTGAATCTCTTATCCCAATATCTACTTATAGTTAAAGTATAAATTTCTTCATTTTGATAATTAATATCTTTTAAAATTGTACATAAAACTGAATTTTCATATATTAAGGCACCACTCTTAGAGTTATTTCTTTTAAGAATGTCGTCTTGATCAAAATCTAAAATATTTCTTATTAAGGGAGATTGATTTGATCTTATGAAATTAACTATTTTTAATATATTTTGTTTATTAATGTTTTGGAATTCATTAATTAATGTATAGGCATTGGTATTTTGATTTTTAGGTTTATTTAGATCAGAACCATCCCAAAGGATTATCTCTCCTAACGGTTGAAAGCCTAATTCTCTTGAGGTTGATATGAGGTCAACATTATTTATATCAGCGTTAATTATCCAACTTGAAGTTTTGATGTCTTTTATTGAGATAGATTTTTTTATCAATCCTAAAGTTAATTGTTTATCTGTTAAAGAACACTTGCTATTAATCAACTTGGGCTTAGATATTTTTAAGCAAGTCTCTTTTTTGTTTAAAGGAAAAATATTCAAATAACCAATAATTTCGTTTCCATATATAGCAATTATGCATTTATTTTTATTTTTCTTAAGATTATTTAAAAAAATTTTTAAGTCATCAAAGGTATTTATAATTGCCATCTTTAAAAACCAATTATTCAATTCCTTATTTTTAATATCTATTAAAAGATTAATGTGCCTTATATGGAGTTCTTCAAAAGTTACTTCCATTCCTTTTTTAGATTGAAAAGAATAAGAGGTATCTTTTTTCATTTACTTTTTTTCTCTTATTAATACTATAGGGGTTTTTTCATCTCCATTGCCAGCTGGATTAGATATTAAGTTTCTTTTGAGTATTTTATTTACTTTTTTATTTGAACTAGCTAAGACTTTCACACCTCCAAGATCATTAACATCGACAACAGCAACATCTATATTTAGATAGTTCGAGACCTCCTTACAAAATAAATCCGCATTGAGAGGACCCATAACTATACTCTTGTCGTAAGGTGTAACTGTGCCGCTTATATCATCAATGAGGGATGATTCTGAACCAGTTAACCTATAAAACATACCTTTAATACCAACTAATTTGAAGAGAAATCCAACAAATAGTGCAAAGGTTATTCTTGTGACTCCGATTCTATTTATTAATAATTGCATGCCGCAAGCTGTTGCGAGACTGCTTGTAGGGTGAAAAAAATAACATAAAGCTTTCGAAAATAAACTATATTCTAAATTTTGAGGGGAAATATATCTATTTTGCATAATCGCTAGCGGACTCTCACCGATTGTTAAAATATCATTTTTTTCTACAATTCCTTTGCAGTATTCAATCACAGTATTTACTGGGTTATCAAAGCAACCAAGTAAATCAGTTTTAATAGCAAAAGCTTTATATTTATTATTTATTGGAATTTCAAAAACTTCTTTCGGCCTTTGTTTTTGACCATCTAAATTAATTAACAAACAATCCTTATTATTTGAAATACCAAAATGTCCATAGTTCTCCCAATATACTTTTAACCATAGATATTTTATTTTTTTTCTAAAATTATTATTGCTAAATTTATATATGATTCTTACAAATAATTCTGAATTTGACTTGATAATTGTTGTTGGCCAGTAATTATTTAAATTCTTAATTTTATTATTTTCATATATATAAATATCTTCTTGATAATTAAAATTTTGGCAATATTCGTTACCTTTACTTTTAAAAAAATCTAATTCAAAATTTATATTAGAAACCATCGTCTCTTTGGTTTTACTTTTATTAGTTATTTTTAAATCAATAATTAATTCGTTTAAACCATCCTTTTTTTTGATTTTGTAATTTATAGGTACCAGATTTAACTTTGATTTGGGTGAGTTTTTAATATATAAATCTGAAAGAATTAAAAAAATTAAAAGAACTAAGAGGATATTTATTAATATCATTTTTTTTAATTAATTTTTGTTTTTATCTTTTTTTTCAGAAATGATACTGTTGTATTCATTAAAACTTTCTACAGAAAATGTCGTATCTTCTATATCAATTCCTTTTAGTTCTCCTATAACTTTGTTTAATTCATCGATATTAATCATTCCATTTTTATCATATTTAACTTCACCATCACTATTTAAAATAATGGTTTGTGGAATTAATCCGTTCCAATAATAATTAGGTTCATTTCTAAGATCAGACTTTTCTTTATCCTGTAATTCATCAGTAGTTAGAGCAATGATATCTATATTATTTCTCCATATCAAATCTAAACCAGATATTATCGGAGCCATAGCTTTACTATCTGAGCTATCGTCAAGATAAAAAAATAAAACTGCGACTCTTTTATTTTTTAATGATTCCTGAAGAGTTGTCTGGGGAGGAACTATAGCCCCATTACCTGCGTATATAGGAAAGATGTTGCCATCGTAACTATCAGAATCTCTAGAGGCATTTGCTTTATATGGACTTAAGAAAATTAATGCTATTAGGATCCATTGAATTATTTTCATTAAAGTTTAAAAACTTACTTTGAACTTGATCTTCCTAATCCTTGAAGGATTCCTTTCCCAACTAAACCGATAGCTTTGCCAACGACCTTTGTAAGGAAAGTTACGAAAAGATTACCGATATATTTTACAGCAACTTCTAACTGCGGTGCTACGGCATCTCTTATCTCAACTAACAATGTAACTTGTTTTTGTAGCCATTCTAGATTCTCTAATTCTTTCTCCCTATTTTCATTTTTAAAGTAACGGGTAAATTTTTTATCGATAATATCAATATATTCTCGTTTACTCTCATACAAGTAGATAGGCATATAAATATAGTCATGCCAGCGATTGTAGTTATTAATATTATTTCTAAATCTTTCAAAATTTCTTGTCGATTGTAATTCGGGATTTATAAGTACAGTTCTTAATTCAGGCCAAGAAGAACAAATATTAAAGATTTCAGAAGCTAATAAATTACAGTTCCTTATTGTCCAATTTGAAATTATATTTTCAAGGATCAAAAACGATTCTGTTTCATATAGAGGGAGTAATTTTCCATCATAGTCAAGAGCTTCATTTTTAATAATTGGCTCAATAAACATTATTGATTCATGTGATTCTCTATCTATCTCTTCGCAACTTACCTCACTATAAATAAAATCATTTATTGAAATAGATTCGCTTCCTTTTTTTAATCGAAAATAGCTGTCTGTGATATTTGAAATTGTATTAACTTTAAGTTCTTTTATAAGAGAATTTAAATCATCTTTAAAATCTTTCTCCTTATAGTTTTCCTTAATATTTTTTACTAAATTATCTAACTCATCTAACATTTTGCAAATTAGTCGTGAAATGAATTCTTTCTTTATCCCAGAGAGAATTATTGATGAATTATTAAATTCAACCTGTAAGTTAGTTGAGCTATACCTTTCTTTTAGTCTATCTAAAATTAAATTCCATATTTCTGTAGTGTTTTTATCTTTAATGAATACAGTGTTCTTATTTTCAAGATTAATTTTATTTTCAGTGTAAACTGCCTCTGTATAAAGTTCTAGTGAATTACCCCATAAGAAAATTAGAAAAGATTTTGCAGTAATAAGTTCTCTTAATCTTCCTTTTAAAATGAATTTATAAAATTCTGGTGTTGAATCAGAGTTGACATATTTGAATATATAATTAATTTCAGAATCTATTTGTTTAAGACCTGAAGTTAGAATTTTTTGACTAAAAGAGAGAGGCTTATTTTTGTTTAATTGAACTCGGGAATTATTTTCAATATCAAATACCCTTCCTCCATTTAAAATGGTATCAATAGATTCAAGAACTTTTTCTGCACTGGGATTTAAAAGAAAACCTTCAGCATTTAACGATGGAGGGGTATTTGCTTCATAAACAAGTTCGCCAGAGAGAATTATAAGAAACTTTGACTCATCATATCTTTCTCTTAATTTTAATAATTCTAACCTTATAAGATCTTCTGATTGGAAATTAAGAACATTCCATATAACTAAATCCGGAGTTTTATCACCTGTTCCATTATTAAAATTAATGTCTAAATTTTGGTCTAGTGATGTTAACTTAAGCGATAAAGATTCTGCTATTAAGCTTGGAGCAATAATCAATATCGATTTTTTTGAAATTAATTCCAAGACTAGATTTCTTATCTCTTATACAAAATTAACTAACAATTACTGCAAACACCAGCCTTAAATCAATTTTTATACTCTTTTAAGCGTAGTAATTTCTGTTTAAATCAAAGTCATTTAATCTCTCTGATGACAATACATTATTCGCTTCGTTTATCGTGAATTTATTTTCATATAGAGCTTTACCTACAATTACTCCAAAGAGTCCAGAGTTTTCAAATTTTACTAACGATAATAAATCAGAAATTGAACCAACACCTCCTGAGGCTATTACTGGAATATCTGTAATTTCAAGTATGCTTTTTATGAATTCTTCATTTGTCCCTTCTAACGTCCCATCTGTATTTATATCTGTAACAATAAAACTAGCAATTTTAAATGAAGAAAACTCCTTTACTAGATCTGTGGCAAAAATATTAGATTGCTCAAGCCAACCCCTTGTACTAACTTTTCCATCTTTTGCATCTATCCCAACAATTATCCTTCCAGGAAATTTATTTGATAAGTCTTTAACTAGTTCTTTATTTTCTATTGCAGAGGTTCCCATGATAACTTTCTCAATACCATAAGAAAATAATTGTTCTATCCTTTCTTGAGACCTTATCCCCCCACCTATTTGAATAGGTATGTTAACTGTTTTTGCAATCTTTTTTATTGATTTATCGTTTGTTGGGGATCCAGTTTTTGCAGCATCCAAATCAACTATATGTATATATTTTGCCCCTTCGCTTTCCCAAAATTTAGCTTGCTCATGAGGCTCTTTGGTGAAGTCTTTTCTTTTATTAAAGTCGCCTTTAAAAAGCCTTACACACTTACCATTCATTAAATCAATTGCTGGTATTAGGTCCATAGAATCATCCTTTTCATTAATTACTTATTAGTAGTACTATTCAATATGTAATTCTATTTAAGATTACTACTTCAGTTAAATATTTTTTGAATATGAAAATTCTTGTAATGGGTGGCACTAGATTTGTTGGCAAGTCTTTGGTTGGAAAGTTATTAAGTAAAAATTATGATATTGATATTTTCACGAGAGGTAATAAAAGTAATCCTGAAAAAACAAATTTAATTAAGGGTGATAGAAATAATTCAGAAGATATCGTCAAGCTAAGAAATGAAAAGTATGATGTTGTTTTTGATATTTCTGGACGAGAGTTAGAACAAACCAAACTTCTTATAGAAAATTTAGATAACTCTTTCCAGAGATATATATATGTCAGCTCTGCAGGTGTTTATAAAGATAATTGTGAACTACCCTTATCCGAAGTTGATCCAATTGATCCAGAAAGTAGGCACAAAGGAAAGTTTGAGACAGAAAATTGGTTAAAAAACCAAAAAATTCCTTTTACAAGTTTTAGACCTACTTATATTTATGGACCAGGAAATTATAATAAAATTGAAAATTGGTTTTTTGAAAGGTTATTTACTAAAAAATCTATACCAATCCCTGGTGACGGTTCTTTAATTACTCAGCTAGGCCATGTTTCGGATCTAACTGATGTAATGATTAGGTGCATAAATTTTGAAAATTCCAAAAATAATATTTACAATTGTTCAGGTGAAAAAGGAGTAACAATCAAGGGTTTAATTTATTTCTGTGCGAATGTTCTTGGATTAAACCAAAATGAGATTTCTTTAAGAACATTTGATTATCAAAAATTAGATCCTAAGTCTCGAAAGGGATTTCCAATTAGATTAAATCATTATCAGACTGATATCTCTAAGATAAAACGTGATTTAGAGTGGGCGCCAACTTTTGATTTACTTAATGGTCTAAAGGATAGTTTTGTGAATGATTTTAATAATAAAAAGAGTGAGGAGTTTGATGAAAATTCAGATAATATTCTTTTTAATTCTTAAATAGCCTAATAAAGTCACAAAAGTCAGGATGAATCCTAACCAATAAAAAATTAAAGCCAAATTATTCAATAAGCTAATTTTTAATGGTGTAAAGAAGGTAATTACTGAAATAAAAAAGAAAAATGTTTTATATTTTCCTAACATTGATGCTGGTAAACCGTCTTTTGTAGAGTTCCTTAGGCTAGAGATAATTAATTCTCTAAATAAAATTAATGACAAAGACCAGAAGGGTATAAAATTATTTTTACAAAGGAAGGTCAAAGGAATTAAATAGAATACTTTATCGCTTAAGGGATCAAGGATAGCTCCTAATCTGGTTTTAAGATTAAATTTCCTTGCAATTAACCCGTCAAAATAATCAGTTAAACCTCCAATAATAATCAATATAAAGACATAAAAAGGTCTGTTAATTTCTAAAAAAAGTATTAATGGAAATACAAGGAAAAGGCGAGATATCGATAATAAATTGGGAATATTCAATGCCAAATTTTTAAGATTTTTTCTTAATAACAAATTAGTTTTTGTATATAAAAAATATATTACACTCTCAACAAGCTTAAATTTTTAGTAAAAATTTTAAATGGTTTTTGATGCTAGATTCTAAAATTTAATTTAAATCTGAATCCTAAAGATTATAAACTCAACTTCTCTTTATGAATGATGATGTTTTATATTACAAAATTATTCCTTATATCTAATGCAGCCTCATAGCCTAAAGCTATCTCCAGAATCTGATTTGATAAATTCAATTAAAGAATATTCTTTATCGAATAATTTATACGGGTATGTTTCTGGAGTGGTTGGTAATCTTAGAACAGTTTGTATTCAATGCCCAGGTAATCAAGAGATAAATAAATTTGAAGGAAATCTAGAGATAGTTTCTTTAAACGGACATTTTAATAAAGGAGATGTTCATTTACATTTGAGTTTTGCAGATGAGGGATGTAATGTGTTTGGCGGGCATCTTGAGGAGGGATGTATTGTAAAAAAAGGTACTGATATATTATTACTTTCTTTTGAACAGAAAATTATTAATATCTCAAATCATGATTTAATCACTAATGAATCACGTGTAAAAGCATATATTTTAAAGGATTGTCCTTGGTCTAAAAGAGCAATTAGGTTGCTTAATTCTTTATCTATCCCTCATGAAGTTACTTTAATAGACAATGATGAGAGCTTTCAAAAAATAATGGCTCAAAGTAGCCATAATACTTTCCCTCAAATATTTTTGGATAATAAATTTTTTGGAGGATATGATGAACTTTCAGAACAAGCAAAATTGGATAACTTAATTTCATTTAAGTAATCTAAATTTTTTAACTATCACGATTAGTAAGCTTTTCAGCAACTAATTCGTCCTCTAACTGCTTTATTAATCTTGATACAAGACTTTGAAATTCTGGTTGACAGCCTTTAAATGCAGCTTTATGTCTTATTGGCTCATTTCTAGTTCTTAAATCAGTAAGCATTAATTGTAATGCGTCAATTTTGGGATTTATTTTCATAGTTTTAATTTATATATTTACATCTTTTAAATCATTTGCATAGCTTTTTTAAAAGATATCTTTTTATTATCATTCGAACTTGTAACTTCTATTAATTTATTTATGGATTCTTTGTTTTTTAAAGAATCTATACAACATTGCGCAACTAATCTTCTTGGGATTGATCCATTAATTTGAGTATCCTCTTTTGAATAATTTATATTTTCTGATTTAATATCTTCATTTTCCTTTAATCCTCCAGGTCTAATAATAGTCCATTCAAAATTTGAATTGCGTAGAAAGTTTTCACCTAATTTCTTCCAAATAAGAATTAAACCAAATAAGTTTAATGGGTGAAATAATTTACCAGTACAAAGGGAACTAACTAAAATAACTCTTTTAATACCAACTCTTTTGCAACTCTCTAATTGCCTGTATACACCTAATGCATCAACCTTTGCAGGACCAGTTAAATCTAATGATGCTCTCGCTCCAGTCGCAATTATCAAAGCATCAATATCTTTTAAAGCTTCATCAAGTTCTCCTTTTTTGTCTAATGAAACCCTAATTGTTTCTAAACGCTCTAGTCCTGCTGAGACTTTTGAATTCTTTCTGATGATTTGCCTTACTTTATATCCTTTCTTAACTGCTTCTTCGGAAATTCTATAACCTGTTTTCCCCGATGCACCAGTAATTGCTATTTTCATGATTAAAAAACTAATTTAAATATTATATAAATTTCTTAAGGCTTTTTACATATAAATTTCTTTTTTCTTTTGGGATAAAGAGTGCGACATAAATAACATTTTGTTCCATCACAGCCTCTTGCTGTACAGTATTCTCTGCCATAAAAGATTATTTGCAAATGTAAGGTATTCCAATCATTAACAGGAAATATTTTTTTTAGGTCTTTTTCTGTTTGAACTACGCTATCGCCATTTGATAGGCCCCATCTTTGTGCCAACCTGTGTATGTGAGTATCTACTGGGAATGAGGGTATTTTAAACACTTGAGACATTACAACTGATGCTGTTTTATGACCTACCCCTGGAAGAGATTCAAGCTTCTCAAAAGAATCTGGGACCGTACCATTATGCTTCTCAATCAATAATTTAGATAAGTTATAGATGTTCTTTGATTTTTGATTAGATAGACCTAAAAATTTTATGTATTCGTAAATGCCATTAATACCTAGCTGCATCATCTTTTCTGGATTATCTGCAACTTTAAATAAGCTTTTTGTTAATTCATTAACTTTCTTATCTGTTGATTGAGCACTTAAAACTACGGCGACTAGAAGTGTATATGCATTTGTATGATCAAGGGGTATTGGAGGCGATGGATATAGCTTTTTGAGTTCCTTGCGTATTATTTCTGCTCTTTCAGACTTTCTCATTAAATTTGAAAATTAAATGGTGTATAAAATTATACAAGGGATATTTTAGGTGAATATTTTCTGCTAACTTAATATATTTGAATAAGAAGAACTTAGTGAAAAATGATGCGTTAATAATTGATGATTTGCATCATAAATATGATAAGCGAGAATGTTCAAATTGGATATTAAACGAAATTAACCTGAAAATTGAAAATGGCGAATTGTTAGGGTTGCTTGGTCCTTCTGGTTGCGGAAAAACTACTCTTTTAAGATTAATCGCGGGGTTCGAATATCCCTCTAAAGGGAGGATTTCTCTAAATGATAAGGAAATTTCAAGTAGGAAAAAAATTCTTAGTCCTGAGAAAAGAAATATTGGTATGGTTTTTCAAGACTATGCACTTTTCCCTCACTTAACTGTTTTGGAAAATGTAATTTTTGGTTTGAAAAACAAAAAAGACAGATCTAGAGTTGATTATTTATTAAATGTTGTTGGTCTTGATAGTTTTGTTGGAAGGTACCCACATGAACTGTCTGGAGGCCAAAAACAAAGACTCGCAATTGCGAGAGCTCTTGCTCCAGGTACAAATTTTATTTTATTAGATGAACCTTTTTGTAGTCTTGATATGCATGTCAAACTAAAATTGAGAAGTGAACTCCCTAATATCCTAAAAGGTTGTAATGCAAGCGGATTGATGGTTACTCATGATCCGGAAGAAGCGATGTCAATTTGCGATAAAGTCGCCGTTATGAATGATGGGAAAATACATCAAATTGATACACCAATTAACCTTCTAAATAATCCCAAGACCATATTTGTTAGTAGTTTTATTTTGGGTAATAATATTATTAATCTCAAAAAAAATGGTAATTCATATATTTCTTGTTTAGGTGAAATAAATTGTTCAGAGTATTTGAAAAATACAGGTATCAAAAGTATGTCAATTTCGCCTAAATTTATTTCAATTAAAAGATCAGAATCTGGTGATGCGATTGTTATATCTAAAGAATTTCTTGGAGAATTTCTTATATATAAAGTATCTATTAATGGAAACATATTAAGGGTTAGAACTGATATTAATAATCTCCTTAATAATGGCGATAAATGTTCTCTTTCTATTAATAAAAATAGTTATTATTTTTTATATCCTGGAGCATATAAGGAATATATATAGACTTTTTTTATAGGCAATTACACTTGCCCCCCTTCCAATTAGAGCATTTTTTCTTTTTACATTTCTTTTTTTTACTGTTATATATTTTATTAGTTAATAGCAGTTCAGAAAATCTGTACTGTAAATTCATTTATAGTATTGAGATTGATTTTCATTATCATATTATTTAATTTAATTTAAAGGATTAATTAATTACTAATTTATACAAAATGTTGTATTATTTAATTAGTTTCTTATATGGCAATGAAAGAAAATAATCTAAAGTTAAAGAAATTAATTAATTTTGGTCCATCTGGAAGAGCTGTTGCTCAACCGATAGACAATAGTTTATTGGATAACATTTTTGAACATCTAACAATGGAAAGATATGCCAATGTTCAATATTTTTCTATGTATCTATGGTTTCAAGAACGTGATTTAAATGGATTTGCCTCTCATTTTCTAAGTGAATCACAAGGTGAAATGGAACATGCTCAGAAATTTGCAGATTACTTAATCGCAAGAGGACAAAGCGTAAAATTAGATGAAATTCCTGCACCAGTTCAAACATGGGATTCAATAGAGGATCTGATTTCTTATTCTTTCAACATGGAGGCTGATTTAACTTCATCTCTGCAACAACTTTATTCTATTTCAGAAAGAATTTCAGATACAAGAACCAACGTATTTTTAGATCCAATCATTGAGGCTCAAACAAAATCAGAAGATGAATTCGCAAACATACTTGGTAAAGTAAAGTTTGCTTCTAATCAACCTTCTGCAATCTTATTGATAGATAGTGATTTAAAGAAAAAATAGATTACTTTCAAATTTATTTTCATTCAATGTTCTTTTCGTTATTTCAACAAGTAAATTAGAAAAGTTAATATTCTCAGTATTGTTTTTATTTAAGAGCTCAGCTATTTTATAAATCTCATTAACTCTTTTAAAAATATTTTTGTTTTCAGAAAATAACCTTCCCTTCAATGCTTTATTTTCTGTAGTTTTGTAGGATTGCTTGATATTTCTGAGTCTATTCGATAAAACATCAACTTCCATTAACAAGTTGTTAGTAAGTGATTGTGATTCCTTCATATTTTTATAGCGGCGATGTTTCAATAAAAGAAGGAGCAACACTGACTGTTTGGGTTCCAATAGGAGCTATTAATAACTCAGATGATCTTAATTTAGAAATTAATCTTGTTGATGTTACTCGTGTAGAACCGATTAATTCACCAATCCTTTCATGAGTTAACCTAAAAGGTAACTCACACCATTGACCACATCTTCTACCTAGACGATTTACTAGTATTGAAAACAACGCTTGTAATCGCTGTTCTGCATTTCCTAAGTGTCTAATCCTAAGGAGTTGCAAAGTCCATTCATTTACTGCATCGAAACCAATATTCTCATCAATATTTACATTGCTGTGAAAAGACAAATCTGTTAGTGCTTCAACACAGACACCTTCGCTACATAAAAGGTCTGTTCTTAATTGATCTCCTGATTGTAAAAATGCGAGTGTCATTCCTTCAGTTTCTTCACATGGACAATAAACTCTTGCAATTCCACTTTCAACTTCTAGGCATGTCCCTTTTGGTCTTGATGAAGGATCTATTAATACGGATTGTCCAGTTATTATCCTTACTGATTTTGACGGAGATTCTCCATAACTATGGAAATTCATTTATTTGAATATGATAATGAGAATTATTATCAATTATGCACTAAAAAATTACTTATTGCAATAGATTCTCATTATCATAACAATTCTGAAGTTTTTCTTTACATAGTATTTAGGAATATAATTTAGGTAGAATTGCAAAATATTTTATTTTAAATGGCCATAAATAGAGTTTGCTTTAATTGTGGAAGTTCTTCATTCGTCTCAGACCGATCTTTAGGAGGTAAGATTGTCTGCTCTAAATGTGGATCTTCTTCATTTAAAAATAAATCCTCTTCATTTTTAAAAAGTAAAAAATTAGTATTTCTTGCTATTGCGATAGCTATTTTTATAATTGTTATTTAGATAATCTGTTTATATTCCAAAGTCCATTATTATTAGTTACCTCTACTTGAATACCAAATAACTTATTAAAATTTTCACTATTCATAACCTTATTTTGATCTCCATCAGCGATTATTTTGCCATCTTTTAGCATTATGACCCGGTCATAAATTTTGGTAATCGTTGAAATATCATGAGTGACGCATAAAATTTTAGTATTTAATTTTGATAATTCATTAACCTTATCAATTACAAAAAACTTTGATTTATAATCTAAATTTGCAATTGGTTCATCTAGGATTAAGATTTCCGGTTTTTTGATTAATGCCCTTGCAATGAGAGAAATTTGTTTTTCTCCATCTGATAAATAGGAAAAATTCTTTTTAGATAAATTAGAAATATTCATTTTCTTCATGATTTTTTCCACCTTATAAGAATCTCTTTCAGATTTATTTTGTACGTAACAATATCTTCCATATAGTCCACTTAAAATTAAATCAAAAACTTGTAAATTTGGATTTATTCTATTTTTTATATCATTATTTACGGTACTTATTTTTTTTCTTAGTTCCCATAAATTTATAAGTTCTTTGTCAAATATCTTCAGTTTCGATTCATTAGCTACTACTGGGTATATGTTTCTATTAATTATTTCAATTAAGGATGATTTACCTGAACCATTTGGTCCAATTAATATTACATTTTCTGAATAAGATATCTTTAAATTTAAATCTTTAATTACTCTAAAGCCATTTTTAAAACAATTTATATTTTTTGCGTCAAACCAAAATTTATTAAACACTAAAACTTATTACTCCAAAATATAATCAATTGAATCGAGCTTAAAATAAATATAAAAAGATAAAGCCAATTCAACCATGAAGGTCTATTTACTTTCTTCATAAATTATATTATTAACATAAAAAATATAAGCGGAGCAGCAAATCTTACAAATGTTTTTCTAATAATATCTATATTATTTGCAATTTCTAACTTCTTTATCTCAGGAGGATATTTCAATATCACTTTGTCATATACATCAAGATTTTGGGTTTTGTTAATATTTTTCCATGGTTCATCTTTATCTTCAGACTTCTTGTACCACTTCCAAAAATAATTTATTATCCTATCTTCTCCCAATAATTTTATTTCATCCTTACTTATAAATCCCATATCGTGATTATATGTTTGTGTTTTTAAAATCATATAATCCTCATCGAATATCTTATAAAAAATCTTTCTTTGAGTCTCTTTAAATAATAAGAGATTATTAAGCAGTTTATTTTGTAGAAATTTCCTGTAGTGTCTTACTATCACTCTTGCTTTGTTGTTTCCTAGAGGGATATGATCTAAAACTTGTAAATATCTTGATGAGGAAGGATCGCCTTTGTAAATTAATATCCTTCCTGGAGGTATGTACTTTATCCGAATAAATTCTTTTGTAGGGTCATTCTTGTAATAATAAATACTTTCAATGTATGAGGGATTAATATTAATTTTCTGGTTAAAACTAACTAATACGTTTTTATTCACATCTTTATCTGGGATTGTATCGCCATGAACCCAAAAGATATGAAGGATATCTAGGTGATTTTCAATAATCCTTGACCAATCACATTTGAAGTCGACTAATACCTCCTCAAAGACATAATCCTTATGTGAAAAACCATTTTCATATAATTCGTAGTTACTTATAGGTGTATCTTCACTTATATTATTTAAATCAGTCTCAGATTTTTTAGAAAAATGTACAAAAATATATCCATTTTTTTCTGAAGTTTTGTATTGAGATAAATGAATTCTTTTGGCGTAGTTATCGTAGTTATTATCAACTATATGGCGACATGTTATTCTGTCGAGATTTTGGCAACTTCCTCCAGATGAAAACTTAGCTCCATGATATGGGCAGGTTATTACTCCATCTGATAATGTCCCTCCAAAAAAGGAGGCCCCTCTATGTGGACAAATATTTTTAATGCACCTAACGTTTTTATTTTCATCTCTATAAAGAACAAGAGGCTCATCATAGAGTGAAAAATAATATAGCTTATTTTTTTTTAGTTCTTTAGAGGGACAAATTGCATACCAACCAAATAAACCTATATTTAATTCTTTTTGATTTTCTCTAATATCAAACGAGTCAATTTTTACTACCGTTCCTTTTTTAAATGGCTTAAGAACGGTATTAAAGTCTTTTGATTTAAAAAAATTAATTTGTCTGTTTTCCATAAATTAATTTCTTTTTTTAAATGACTGTTTATCTTTCGGAACTATAACCCAAGTAAATAATCAATTTCTTATAAAAAGAAAATTCTCTATTATTTGTAGCAATAATTATGTAGTTATCGAAAAATATTGAGTCTCTATCGTATCTATGTATCTTTATTTCATGTTTTTTGTATCTTTTGTGATTCTTTCAAATTTTTTATGTAATCAATAGCATCATCAATATTTTTGTGGAAATTGCATTGACCCAAATAACAACCTATAAATCTTAAAAATTTTCTCTTGCCACCACTAATTTCATATCTATGTATTGTTCCGCCATCTATAGGAGCATAAATAAGTTCTGGTAGTGCCATATTAATTTTGTATTTAATACTTAATTAAACAATAATTCATGTTCAAATACATTTCCATAGCTCAATCCATATATTTAATAATTAATTTACTTATTTTTGGATAATTATTTATTGAATACCCATGTATTATTTGTTATCTATTAATTATTGATATGGATTTTTTATTATGCCAAAAGCATTTAGGCGTTTTTTAAAAAAACTACCAAAAAAAATTCAAACTATAAAATACTCATTTAGAGAGTTTTTATCTTCCAAAATATGAAATAGCTGTTTTGGTTAATAAATTTTTAATTTCTATATTTTTAATAAAACATAGTCGCCAGAGTTCAATTCTAAACTATATTAAATTTGCAATTTTAGAAATATTATGATCAAAAGAGTTTTTGCGATCTTCACTTTAACTTTGCTTTTTCTATTTAGTAGTCCAGTTTACTCATTAGATACTTCTTCAAAAACTCTTGAAAAGTATACTAAAAAGATTTCTAATAAGTTCACAAGAACTTACTGTAACACTTCCAAATTCGGTATTTCTTATGAAGGAGCTTTGGCATTTGCTATTGGAGAGACTAATAAGGAATTTAAAAATAATAAATTCAATAAGTTTATAGATTATTCTCTACTAAAAAATTCAATAGTTAATGATTTAGAAAATAATTGCCAGGT